>NZ_JBBEGC010000004.1:0-208695 GCF_037401995.1 Saccharothrix sp. CCNWYY140 | reverse complement strand
GGGCTTCGCCCAGGCCGGACGGGGAAAGAAACCGAGGCCCTTCCCGTGGTCGCTGCCGCTTGGCGGAACGCAAGAGCGTGCCGCCTTCGGCGGAAGAGCGACGCGCCTTCGGCGGAAGAGCGACGCGCCTTCGGCGGAAGAGCGACGCGCCTTCGGCGGAAGAGGCGCCTGGTCGGGTGTTTGGTGTCGGACTGGGCGTTCAGGTGCTTTCCCTCACCACCAGCGTGGAGGGGAAGAGTGTCAACGGGCTGGTCGGGTGTCGGTCGAGTACGGCGGTGGCGGCGTGGGCGGCTATCTGTTCCACCGGGTTCGTGGTGGTGGTCAGGGTCGGGCGGCTCAGTGGGGCGAAGGCGATGTCGTCGAAACCGGCGACCGCCACGTCGCCCGGCACCTCCACGCCCAGCACCCGCAACCCGTCGAGGACGCCGAGGGCGGCCAGGTCGCCCAATGCGAACACCGCGTCCGTGTCCGGCCACCGGGCCATGATCTCGGCCGCCGCGGTGGCGCCCCGGGTCGTCGTGAAGTCGCCGGGGACCAGGCGGACCTCGTAGCCGTTCTCGCGCGCCACGCGCCGGTAGGCGTCCACCGCTCGTTCGGCGCACGGCAGCCACGAAGGGCCGGTGACCATCGCGACGTGGCGCCGGCCGCTGCCCACCAGGTGGCGGAGCACCCCGGTGGTGCCGCCGCGGTTGTCCACGTCGAACGCGGGCACCTGCCGGGACCCGGCGCCGATGGCGGCGACCCGCGCGGACCTCGGCAGCAGCTCCAGCGCGGGCTTCGTCGGGTTGACCAGCACCACGCCGTCGATCCCGCGGCCGTGTGCGAGGCGTGCCAACGCGGCCGGGTCGTGCAGCGGGAGCCAGTGCAGCGCTACGCCCACCTCACGTGCGGCGGCGACCTCGGCCGTCGCGGCGACCACGCGGCCCACGTAGGGGTCGGTCAGCGCGGTGGGCGTGCCGCTGATCACGGCGACGGCGACCCGGGTGCCGCCGTGCGTGGCGAGGGCGCGGGCGGCGGCGTCGGGCACGTATCCCAGGTGGGCGACCGCGGCGGCGACCCGGCGGCGTGCCTCGGGTGACGCCGGCCCCCGCCCGCTGACCACGCGTGACGCGGTCGCGGGGGAGACGCCGGCGTGTCGCGCCACGTCCGCCAGCGTGGGGGTGCGGATCACGCGGCCAGTCTGCCGGCACTTGCGGTGGAAGCGCTTCCACGGTTGCGGTCGGGGGCGACTGCGAAGGAGGGTCGCGTTGACCGTCACCGTTGCCCGTCACCACGTCCGCGCCGCCGTCGCCGGGGTGTCCGTCACCTTCGGACTCAACGGCGTGGCGGTGGCGTCGTGGTTCGCCCGCGTGCCCACCGCCCGCGACGCGCTCGGCCTCGACGCCGGCGCCCTCGGGTTGCTCCTGCTGTCGATGTCGGCGGGCGCGTTCCTGGCCATGCTCACCGCGGGCGAGGTGATCCACCGGTTGGGGCCGCGGCGCGCGGCGCGGGTGTCCGTGCTCGGCGTCGCGACCGGTCTCGCGGTGGCAGGCGTCGCCACCGGGACCTTCCCGTCCACGCCCGCGACGGCCGTCGGGATCTTCGTCCTCGGCTACGGCTCGGGCACGTGCAACGTGGCGATGAACGTCGAGGCCGCGGCCGTGGAACGCCTGCTCGGCCGGACGGTCATGCCGCGCTTCCACGCCATCTGGAGCCTCGGCACGGTCGTCGCCGCCGGACTGGCCGCGGTGGCCGCCGCGGTGCTGCCGGTCACCGCCCACCTGGTGGCCGTGGCGGCCGTCGTCGCGGGTGGCACGCTGGTCGCCGTGCGGTCGTTCCGGTTCGGCGGTGACGCCGAGCGCGGCGGCAGCGGTGTCCTGGAGGCGTGGCGCGAGCCCCGGACCCTGCTCATCGGGCTGCTCGTGCTGGTGCTGGCGTTCACCGAGGGCACGGCGAACGACTGGGTCGCGGTGGCGTTCGTCGACGGCTACGGGTTCGGTCCGGCCGCGGGCGCGGTGGTGTTCGGCGTGTTCGTCGCGACGATGACGCTCGGCCGCGTCGTCGGCACGCGGGCGCTGGACCGGTGGGGCCGGGTGCCGGTGGTGGCGACCACGATGCTGCTGGCCGCGGGTGGTGTGGCGCTGGTCGTGCTGAGCGGGTCACCGGTGGCCGCGGTCGCGGGCGTGGCGCTGTGGGGCCTGGGCACGTCGCTCGGCTTCCCGGTCGGGATGAGCGCCGCCGCGGACGGGGACGCCCGCACGGCCGCCCGGGTCGGCGTGGTCGCCGTGATCGGGTACACCGCGTTCCTGGCCGGACCGCCGGTCGTCGGCCTCCTCGGCGCGCGCGTCGGGGTGCTCGCGGCGCTGCTGGTGGTGCCGCTGGCGCTGGTCCCGGCCCTCGCGCTCGTGCCCGTCCTGCGACGGCGGCCCGATCACGGGCCCGAACGGTGAAAGTCGGCGGGGGCACTGCTCCGGACCGACGTGGGGTCCGAGCCGACCGGCAGGAGGTAGACCAGCACGTCGTTCACGCCGTCCAACCCGAGCACGTCGTGCGCCATGTCGTCGTAGAACCCGCCGATCATCCCCAGCGACAACCCGGCCGACTGGGCCACGAGCGCGAGGTTCTGGGCCAGGTGCCCCGCCTCGACCAGGGTCAGCCGCAGCGCCCGCAGGCCGTAGAACCGGCGCAGCTCGCCCACCCGCACGTACAGGGCGAGCAGCGCGGGTGTCGTGGTGAGCACGACGCCGTCCTCGCGCGGGCCGAACCACATCGACGTCAGCGTGACCTCCGATGTGGACGGTGCGGGTGCGATCCGCACCAGGACCCGTCGCGCCTCGTCGACGTCGTACACGCCCGGCGCGAGGTCGGACACCTCCCACGCGATCAACCTCAGCCTCGCGGTGTGCAGCGCGCCCGCGCTCGGGTACGGCCTGCGCCCGCCGGGCAGCGCGCCCTGCGCGGTCCACAGCAGGGTGGCCAGTTGTCCCGCCGACAGCGGTTCGGCCAACTGCTCGCCACGCGAGGTGTGGCGGTCGGCCAGCGCGTCCGCCAGCGAACCGGGCGGAACACGGGCCTCCGGCAGCGGCACGACCTCGTGCCACGGCAGCACCGGCGGTCGGGACGGGACCACGCCCTTGCGCGGTCCCTGTTCCTCCACACCGGACAGGAACTTGCTCGCCTCCAGGTACCGGCGGTCGGGCGCGGACGCGCCGTCCTCGTGGAACGGCGTGACGCCGTCCGGGGAGCCCGCGGTCTGCGCGACCAGCCAGCACACCGTGCGCTCCTCCTCGGAGCCGATGCCGAGCCGGTTCAGCAGCATGTGCAGCTGCGACGCCCACACGTGCGACGGCAGGTCCGGCCGCACCTGGTCCATCCAGAACGCGACCGCGCCGGTCGAATGGGACTCCAGCCGGTCCCAGCGGGCGCTGAGCTCCGCCGCCCGCCGCTCGTGCAGCTGCCGCGCGGCCACGTGTGAGCGCAGCGTCGGCGGCGCGGACGGCTCGTGGCCCTGCCGCCACCCGGACGCGAGCGTGCGCAACCACGACGCCGCGGCCGGGCGGTCCATCTTCAGCGCGATGGTCGTGGCCATCACCAGTTCCACGGCGGCGCTGATCTTCGCGCCGGGCGTCCGCGCGGCGCGCAGCACGGCCACCGCGACCTCGGTGCCGCGGCAGAACACCTCCTCTGCCACCGGCAGCGCCCGCGGTCCGCCGTACCGGTGCACTTCGGGCTCGTACGGCACCTCGCGCACGTCGCCGTGCGGCAGCCAGTCGTCCCCCGACGTGCCGAGGGCGGTGTAGAACCGCTCGGGGTCGACCGACAGCTCGGGGAAGTCCGCGCCGGAGACCAGGTCGCGCAGCTGCGCGGTGAGGTCCGTGGTCGCGTCGCGGAGCCGGACGCGCAGGTGCGGGCCGGTCGACCAGTACCGGAGGTAGAACCAGTCGGCGATCCGGCCCGCCGCGCGGTGCTCGGCCAGCGCCGGCGCGAGCGTGTCGGCGATGAACGCGTCGACGTGCTCGGTCGCCCACGACAGCCGGACGTGCAGGCTGGTCCAGGTCATCACGCCTCCAGCGGGCTCAGGTCGTAGGGGAAACCCGTGCCGCGCGGGCGGCCCGCCACGAGCAGGTACAGCAGCGAGTGCGACGCCGGCGCCCGCACGAGCGCTTCCAGCGGGCCGTCGAACACGCTGCGGGCGGGCCGGCAGAACATCCCCGCGCCCGCCGCAGCCGTGCATGCGTGCTGCGCCGTCGCGCCGGCCGCGCGCAGGAGCGCGCGATAGCCGTCCGGGCCGTCCGACGCCACGGCCGCGGCCGGGTCGCCCGTCGTCACCAGCGCGAGGTTCATCCGGGCCACGTCGATGGTGTCGGGCGGGTGCCCGAACACCTGGCGCACGTCTTCCAGCGCCTGGCCGGGTTCGACGAGCCGCAGGCCGTCCACCGCGTACCAGCCGTCGACCAGGCCTTCGACGTTGCGCACCGCCAGCCGGTGCCGCAGGTCGTCGCGCACCGGCGAGCCCGCCGGGGGACGGGTGATCGCCGCCACGAAGGCGTGCACGGCGCTCGCGGGCAGCGGCCTGGGGTCGGCGGAGATGCCGCACGGCCCGAAACCCGAGCTGCGCGGCGGCAGCGGTGGTACCGGCTCACCGGTCTCGCGGTCCGGGGACACCGTCACGGACAGCCCCGAGGCCCACGCCGTCAGCCCGTGCCGGGGAGCGTGTTCGACCAGGGCCGCCGCCACGTGGCCGACCTCCAGCTCGGTGAGCACGTCGCCGAACTCCCGGTAGCCCTCGGACAGGCGGTCCCGCCGCCGCACGAGCTCCAGCCGCACCGGACCGTCCAGGACGGGCGGTCGCGCGCCGATCGTCGCCCGCCGCACCGGGTCCAGCGGCCACCGCCGCGACCCGACCACCAGCACCAGGTCCACCGTGAACGCGGCCCGCGCCGACGGGTAGCCGCGGTGGTCGTTGTACTGGTTCCACGTCTCCCACCGCAGCGGCGTCGCCACTTCCGTCAGCAGCCGTCCCAGCGCCGCGCCGAAACGGCCCTGGGCGGCCAGGGCGGCGAACGGTACCCGCGGTCCCGCCGAGGGCTGGAACGGCGCGGGTCGCCCTCGCTCCACCACCCGGCCCGGCCCGTGCGCGTAGGCGGTGGCGAGCGCGTCGGCGGCGGTCACGGGAACGGGTGGGGCAACGGGGGACCGACCGGGCGCAGCCGGGGTATGCCGCGCGTGCGGCGGTTGCGCTCGCCGAACGACATCGGCACGGTCCCGGGCACGACGACCTTCGCCGAGTGCAGTCCCAGCCGGTCGCGCCACACCGGGTCCGTCTGGTCCACCGCGATCACCTCCAGGTCCAGTGCGGCCCACGTGCGCACGTAGTGCTCCAGCAGCGCGTCCAGGTCGTCCCGCGGCACGTCCGGGACCACCGGGTCGACCGGTGTCCCGGGCACGAGGAAGTCGTACCGGCCGGCGGCCTCCGGGAGCCCGTTGACGGCCACGTGGTCCTCCATCGTGCGGATCAGCTCCGGTGTCGCGAGCAGCTCCAACAGCCGTTCCCGGTCGTGGACGTCGGGACGGGCGCGGTGCTGCTTGGCCGCCGACTCGACGTCCACCACCACTTCGGCCGCCGCCGAGCGCATCGCCGCGTCCGGGTCCAGGCCCGCGCCGGCGGCGAAGAACGCCCTCGGCGGCAGCTCGTCGCGGCCGGTGTAGCGGGCCAGGGACAACACCGAGGGCACGCCCAGGTCGTTGGTGGCGTCGAAGCACTCCAGGTCGTAGCCCAGCTGTGCCATCCGGTCGGCCAGGTGCAGGACGAACCCGTCCCGGACGGCCAGGCGCGGCAGGCGTTTGCGCTCGTACCAGGCGGTCAGGAACGCGTCCCGCTCGGCGATCTCGAACATCCCGTACAGCACGGCCTCGGTGGGGCTGTTGCCCGTGCCGCAGCCGTTGGAGGTCTCGTCCACGAACCTCGGGCCCGCGTCGTGCCCCATGCCCCAGTACGCCACGTGCTCGGGCACCGCGACCGGCTTGGCGTGCGTGTACGACCAGCCGTGCACCCACCGCGTCCGGACGTCGGGGTGGTACTCGACGGTGTGCGGTGACTCGTTGTCGGGCAGCCCCAGCCGGGTCGGGTCCAGCGCGGTCTCCCCGAGTTCGGCGTAGGAGGCCACCAGGACCGTGGTGACGCGACGGGGCCGCATCCCGGCGTGCCGCTCCACGGCCTCGAACAGCGCCACCCGCTCGGCTCCGGCGTAGTCGCCCGTGCGGCCGAAACCGGCTTGTCCGGCCTGGTCGTCCGGCACGATCTCGGCGGTGACCGCCGCCAGGGGCAGGTCGCCGATCCGGAACAGCCCGCCGACCGGGCCGTGCCGCAGGTCGAACAGCGCTTCCCGCAGCGCGTCGCCGTCGGTGCGCGGGTTGGCGCCCCGCAGCGTGCCCGGGACCACCGGGACCGGCGTGCGGACGACCGTCGCGGCGTCGGGGGAGTCCTCCGGCAGCGGCCCGCACACCGGGCAGCCACCGGACCGGGGCCGCACCCGGTGTTCCGCGACCGTCGCCAGGTCGGTCCGCACGGCCAGCACGACGTCGCGGTACGCGTCCGGATCCGCCAGCACGCGCTCGACGAGCACGTCCACCAGGGGCTTGAGCGCGGGGGAACACAGGCCGCCCAAGCGCATGCCCTCGTCGCGGCGCGGCACGGACCTGCCCAGTGTGGCGAGCCGCGCGTCTTCGGCGCAGCGCAGGCACACACCGCCACCGCCACCACTGCCACGAGCACCGCCGCCGCCGGCACCGCCGCCGCCAGTGCCGCCGCCGAACACCGGCCCGAGAAGCAGCAGGCCGCCGTCGTGGCGCATCGGCAGCACGGGCTCGTCCGCGCCGGCCCCGCTGATCCGGTCGAGGTCGCCGATCGTGTACCGGGTCAGTTCCAGCACCGTCACCGGTTCACCTCCGGGACCGCGAACGCCACCACGCCGGCGGCGTCCAACACCGGGCCGAGGCTCACCGGTTTCACCTCGGCCGGCGCGAGCAGCGCCCGCAGGTCGTGCTGCAACGCCTCTTCGCCGTCCCGGACCCCGAAGGGCCAGAACCAGTCCCGGTTCGTCCACGGCGCGTCGACGCCCTCCGGGGCGGCGACCGGCATCGCTCCACAAAGGACCACGGTGTCGTCGTGCCCGGCCTGCGCCCGGCCGGCGGCGGCCAGCGCGGCGAACGCCACGGCGTCGGCGGCGTCCGCCTCCACCGCCCAGGACAGCACCTGCCCACCCAGCCGCACGACGGCGCGGACCACGCGGTGGCGCAGCCTCGTCACCTCGACCCGCGCGGGCAGGCCGAACCGCAGTGTGACGGCCTTCCACCAGCGCCGCGCGGTCGGGTCGGCGAGCCACTCGTCCTCGTCGACCGGGGTGCCCGGCAGGTCCCGCGCGGCCGTGCGCAGCGCCAGGCCCAAGGCGTGCGTGCGGTCCACGCCCAGGACCGCGCCCTCGGGGGCGAGGTCCCGCGCGGCACGGATCAGGGCGTCGAGCCGCGCCGCGTGCTCGGTCGTGCCGAATCCGACCACGTCACCGGACGCGGCGAGCTTGACCGGCAGTTGCGGCAGGTCGCCGGGCTCCGGTTTCGCCACCGGGCCGAGTTCGGCGTCCCCCAGCACTTCCAGCAGCATCCCGTTCGGCTCGCACGGCCGGACCTCGGACAGCCACGGGTGGTAGTCGGCGCGCAGCGGGTCGACCCGGGCGACGAGCACCGCCTGGTGCGGCGGGCCGGGCGGCGGCACGTCCTGCCACATGTTCACCACCTCCACCGACGGGTCGGGCAGACCGCCCACCGCGCACACCAGCCGGTGCGCGGCGGCCGAGCCGAGCAGCGCGGCCAGCACCTCGGGCGGCGTGCCCGCTGCCCCCGCGAGCCGGTCGGCGACCGCCGACGCGTCCGCGAGCACGTCGGCCCGCGAGCCCGGCGCGACCACGAAACCCACGTCCTCGGCGCACCCGGCGGCAATGGCGTGACCGCCGGCGGTGAGCAGGAGCCCCGCGCCGGGCTCGACCACGGTCTCCAGCCCGGACGCGGTGAGCGCACGGACCGCCGCTCCCACCAACGCGCCTTCGCCCGCCACGGTGACCGTCGCGGCCTTCAGCCGCCGCCACGACTCCAACGGCGCCGCGGCGACGGACTCCAGCCAACTCGCGATCTCCGCGGGAGGCGCCTCGTCGCCCCAGGACGCGGGCACCTCGACCAGCAGGTCGTGCTCCCACAGCTGGGTGATGATCAGCTCCAGGGCCTTGGCCACGGCCGGCGACGCGTTCTCCGGGACGGCCAGCTGCTCCGGCGGCACGCCGTCGGCGAGCGGACCGGCCAGGCGTTCCCAGATGGTCCACAGGCCCTTGCCGCCGTCCAGGGTGAAGCTGGACTTCCACCCGCGCACGTGCAGGCCGGTCGCCGTGGGGGTGGCGTGCGCGATGGGGCGCAAGCGCAGCAGCACGTCGTTCACCGCGTCACCTCGGCCATCCGCGCGATGTGCTCGGACCAGCCGACCCCGGTGATCCGCTGGGCGGCCCGCGCGACGAGGTTCGCCGCCAGGTAGCGCTCGACCGGCGTCACGTCGCACACCGCGAGCAGTTGGTAGAGCATGTTGGTCCCGAATCGGTAGACGGTGACGGGTCGCTGGTAGAGCGGGTGGTCGAGGTCGACGGCCTGGAGTTGCCGGTGGTACTCGCTCTGGTAGTCGCGGTGGTCGGGGTGCCAGCGGCGGATCGCGTTCTCCGCGCCCAGCTCCACGGCCCGCTCGCCGTGCAGCGTCGGCCGCTCGGTGGGCAGCTCGCCCCGGTCGAAGACCTCCTCGATCAGCCCGCGGGTGTCGAGGGTCCACGTCGTCCACGGCGTCGCCGTCCGGCCCTCGGCGACATCGCGCACGGTCTGGGTGGCCTCGTCGGCGTTGCGCTCCCACACCTGGTCGAACCGGGCGCGCAGCACACCTCGCGGATCGCTGTGCAGCAGGAAGTCCTCCAGGTGGGACAGGAACGAGTGGTAGCCGTTGGCCAGCCCGGCCGGGTAGCGGCTCGCGTGCGCGGCCATCGCGGTCAGGGCGAGGTGGACGCGGGAGGCGGACGTGCCGTCGCCCGCCACCGCGTCCCGCACGGCAGGCATCCCCAGGCGCAGGCACCGCGTGCGCAGGCCCACCAGCACGTCCGAGCCGAGCAGCCCCCGGATGTCGGTCAGGTCCGTCGGCTCGACCACCACCGTGTTGTCCGGGTGGATCGGCTCGTAGGGTGGCCGGATCAGCTCGGCCACGCCGTTGTGCCGGGCCTGCGCCAGCAGCTCCGCGTCCGGGATGTCCACTGTGGAGGGATGGGTGGACAGGTACGAGCGCAGCCCGTCCGCGACGGACTCGGCCGCTTCCTCGGGGCCGTCCAGCCTGATGCGCAGGTGGGGGCCGTGCAGCCAGTGGCGTTCCACGTGGCCGGTGGCGCCGGTGCGCTCCACCGCCGCGAGTGCCGGCAGCACCGCCTCCCGGAGCAGTGGCGCCTTCACCGGGTCACGGTAGTAGCAGACGACGTCGGTCACACTGCCCTCCAGTACGTTTCCGCGATCAGCTCGACCACCCGCCCGTTCGGTGACCCGGCGCCGGGCACGGGCAGTGCCTCGGTCAGCCGGACGCCCTCGGGGAACCGGGAGAGCAGCCGGGGCAGGCAGCGCAGGTGCAGCGCGTCGCCGAGGTCGGCGTACTGCGGTTTGCCCGCGGCGAGCGTGCGCTCGTAGACGTCGGCCGACATCGGTCCGAGGTCCGGCCCCACGAAGACGTGCTCGGGCAGGCCGTGTCGGGCGCGCAGCCGCGCGGTGTCCACGGCGGCCTGGTCCTCGGCGCCGATGTCGGGTGGCACGGGGAAGTCCCACGAGCGACGGGCCAGCACCACGTCCCCGTAGGTCAGCCGACCCCGGACCGTGACACCCCCGTCCACCGCGGACGGGCGCAGCGGGTCCAGGTCGACCCAGCCGCAGGCCAGGTCGGAGTACAGCGGGATCTGCCGGTCGGGGAGCGCCGGCGGCACCAGGAAGCCCAAGTACAGCACGTCGAGCGGGGCGCCGCGGTGGGTCACCCGGATCTCGTCGGCGTCCGGGTCGTGCCGGACGTCGATCTCGTCGGCGGGCAGGTCCGCCCAGCGGGCGTCCTCGCCGATCTCCCGGGCGTCCAGCAGCGGGTGCAGGTTGGCGTTGAAGCCCCGGACCGGGCGGAACTGGGCCAGGTCGGGCAGGTGGCGGCCGACCTGGGCGGTGACCGCGTCGCGCGCGCCGGGCAACCGGTCGAGGAAGCGGCTGGTGAACTTGCCGAACCCGGCGTACACGCGGTTGACCACGAGGCGGGCGTCGGCGGTGGGCTGGACGAAGAAGCCGTGGGAACCGGGCCTGCGGGTCGCCCAGGACGGCAGCAGGTCGGCGGCGGTGGCCAGGACGTGGTCGGTGATCGTGCCGTCGTGGACCTGGTCGGCGAGCTTGGCGCGGGCGTCGAGCACGGCGAGGACCTCGGGGTCGCGCACCTCGCCGATCCGCGTGGAGTCCCGCCAGGCCAGGCCGAGCGGGACCGCGCAGTCGGCGAGCGATGCCGTGCCGCCCTCGCCGAACCGTTCGACGAAGCGGGTCCTGGCCAGCCTGCGGAGCAGGACCTGCTGGTCGAAGGCCACCAGCAGCGGGGTCAGCCGGGCCAGTGCGGCGGACGCGCCGGGCGGGACGGGGATCGGTTCGGGCAGCAGCACGTCCTCCACGACCGGGGGTATGCCGGACAGGTCCGCGCCGAGGCGCTCGCCGACTCCGCGCCAGCCCTCGGCGAGGTGGGCGAGGGTGGTGGCCCGGGTCGGCGGGTCGGCCGTGCCGAACGCGGCGGTCGCCTCGGCCAGGCGCGTCACCTCGGCGGCGGCGGTCTCGTCGTGCGACCGCAGCAGGCCTGCGAGCGATCCGATCGCGTCCGGGGACTGCGGGTCGAACGGGGACACCGGCACCAACAGGCCGATGTCCCGCATCTTCGCCACGTAGTCCGCGGCCTTGGCGGCGTCCACCGCCGACAGCCTCGCCGCCAACGCCGCGGCGACCGCCTCCGGCCGCACCCCTCCCGGCCCGGCGTCCCGCACGGTCGCGATGACGAACCGCAGCGGCCCGGTCGCGGCCACGTCGACTTCCTCTTCCCTGGTCACCAGCGCCCGCCGGCCGCCGGCGACCGGGGTGTCACGGCGGAACAGCACGCGGCCGTCACGTTCCCGCAGGCCGGGCGCGAGGCGGTGCGGGAGCACCGGGCCCATCGCCGCGACGATCCGGTCCGGCAGCAGCCGGTTCACCGCCGGGTGCGACACGGGCTCGACCTCGAACGAGGGCCACGGCCCGTCCGCCCACGTGCCCCACCCGACGTGCGTGTACCAGGACAGGGGGCTGGTCTTGGCGGTGGCGCGCAGCGCGTACCGGAGCACGGTCGCCTCCGCCTTGCGCGCCTTGCGATCCGGCTCACCGCGTCCGGCCGCGGTCCGGTCGACGCCGTGCAACAGGTCCGCGCCGGTCAGCACGCTCGCCCGGCGCAGCTCACCGGTCGAGCACACCCGCGCCAGCCACGCCCGTGACGCGGCCAGATCGACGGGCCAGGCCCTGCGCACCGCGTCGACCGCGGTCGCCAGTGCGGCGTGGGCGTCGAGCCAGCGCGCCAGCAGGGGAACCCGGTCGGGCAACGAGCCCAGCTCCGCCGGCGGCGCGGGCCGGGGCGGGCGTCCATTGTGGACGGCCCGCCGCAACGGCAGCACGACGCGTCGGTGGAACCCGGGGGAGTGGGTGTCGGCGCTGTCGTGCAACGCGTCCGCGAGGTCGGCCGCCATCGCCGAGATCCGCGCCTCCGCCGCGACGACGGCGTCCAGCGCGGCCCGCAAGTCCGACGGCGCCGGCCCGGGATGCGGCAGCGCCGCCACGCGGATCAGCGCGTAGGGCGCGAGTTCCGCGGTGAGGCGGGTCGATGCGCTGGTCATCCGGTGGTCCCCCGTGTGTTTCGTCGCGTGGCGTGCTCTCGACTGCCGGCCCGGTTCGGTGTGGGTGCCTCGGTGCGGGGGCCGGGAGCGCCCGCGAACGGGTGCTCCCGGCGTGCTGATCGGTTCAGCCCACCGCGGGCGGTAACGTCGGATCCTGCTGGCAACAGCAACACGAACCGCAGGAGCAGGAGTTCGACGCGCCGGTCTCCGGCAGCGCCACGCCGTCACGCATGGTGGTGACGGCCAGGTCGTCCACGACCAGGTCGTCGACTTCGAAGCTCAGCTCGTTCACGACAAGCCCTCCAGGTGAGTCGTCCGACCCGCGACGCCTGCGAACCGGCGCACCGGGCCGTTGCGGGAGCAGGACCGCGACGCGGTCCCGGTGGTCACATCGGCTGGTTCGGGTCCGGGCAACAGCAGCACGAGCTGCCGCCCGAGCACGACCCACCCGACGCCCCGGTCTCCGGGAGCGCGACGGCGTCGCGCATGGCGACGACCGCGAGGTCGTCGAGGGCCAACTCCTCGACATCGAAAGTCAAGTCGAACATAGTGATTCACCCCCTTTCGCAAGCGCGGACTCTAAGGCAGTGGATCATTGGGCGGCAAGGCTCGGGATTGTTCCGCATTGCTCATAATCCGCCTGTGGGTGAATTCGGGAACTTGTGCCGACACCGGCGGAGTGAGGGTTGTCCGGCGGTCGAGCGTGGTCGTCGCGAGCGTCGTGTGCAGCGCAAACGGCGTAGTCAGCGTTCCGGACGCGCACTTCTGCGCGCGGGGTGGACAGGGGTCGACCGATCGGTGCCTCCGTGCAGGCACGGCACGCCGGCGTCAATTCGGTATGGGTCACGGATTCGCATTCGGTGTACTTCTGCTTGACCCGGTCGAGGTATTTTCCGGTCGTGTCAGGCGGCACTCCCACCCGGCACGTGGCCGAAGCCGGCGAGTGTCCGACACCCGGCCCGCGGACACGGCGGCTTCCTGATCGGCCCGCCCCGGCCCCCGCGCCGCGGAGCCCGCCGACCACATCGGACGGTCCGTGGCGCCGGCCGCAACGGTGCGGACTGCCGAACCCCGGGGACGTCGAGCGCCGCACCACCACCAACCCGGTGGCCCTTTGGCCTCGACTCGAAGGTCCTGGACGTGGGGATCTCTCCTCGCCGGAAGCCGTTCCGCGGGTCGTATGCCGCATTCGTGCGTTGCGAGGTGGGGTGGGCGTGCGGTCTCGTGGAGTGGGGTGTCCACCGCGCCCGTTCGGCCGGCAGCAGCCAGGTGGTCACCTACGTGCCGCGTGATGTCGACGCGGATCTGCGCTCCTCGTTGACGGGCGCGGCAGGGGGAGCCGTGTTGCTCACCGGTGACTCCACGGCGGGGAAGGCCCGGGCCGCGCTGGAGTCCGGGAAGCTCGACGAGGCGGTCGCGGTGCTGGCAGCGCACTTCGGCGCGTCTGGTGCGGAAACCACGAGGACCTGGCTGGCCGCCGTGTCCGGGGCAACGGTGACCGAGTGGTTCGAGGCGGCGGCGGCGAGTGGGCCCGCGTGGGCGGGTTCCGCCTGCGGCCTCCTGCTCGAGTGGACGGGTGACCGTGCGGGCGGCGAGCGCCGACTGCGGCAGGCCGCGGAAGCGGGTGAGCCGACCGCGATCGCGACCGTGGCGCCACGCCTCAAAGCCGCAGGTGACGTCGAAACGGCGGAGCGGCTGTGGAGTGTCGCGGCGCTGGGGGGCGATACCGACGCGGCGGAGCAACTGGCCTCCATGTGCTTCGGCAAGGGCGCGCCGAGGAGGCCCGGCGCTGGGAGGAACAGCAGAGCGACAGGACGAGGTCGGGCGCAGGGACAGCCTCCCGCGGCAATGCTGTTAGCGCTAACAGCGTTGCCGACCGGCGTCGGTCCTCATGCCGCGCCCTGCTGCGAACCTCGGCGACGGACCATTCGCCGCCGTCGCCGGACGGTGCGAACCGGCTCGCCGGAGGCCTGTGCGTCGTCCTAAGTCGACACCCGGCGCGCGTTCGACGCCCTCCTGAAGGGTCGGCCCTGGACGGACACCGTGCCCGACGATGATCGAGTGCGAAACCGGACGTTGACTTCCGGGATCTGCTCGCTGCACGATGTCCCGCAACGCACTGGACACCGGCGCGAAACAAGGCCGGGCGGCCCTGGGTCGCCCTTGCGGCCTCGATTCCGTGCTGCTGCCGATCTGTCGGTCAGCGCATCGCGTGCCGGTAGCGCTCCGCAGAGGAGAACCCCTTGAACACCGGAGGAGGTCGGCCAAGTGAAGCCCTGATTGTTAGCGCTAACAAAGCAGCTCCGGCCCGGTGACGGCCTTCGCAGAACGACAGGAGATGTACGTTGTCCACGCTTCCCGCCCGGCTGGCGGCGATACTGGTCGCCGCGTGCCTGCTCATCACCTCCCAAGCCCTGACCGCACCCGAGCGGGCGTCCGCCGCCGAGCCGGGCTACCTGATGACGCACTTCATCGGGGAGGGGTCGAACGGTCAGCAGATCTACTTCTCGTACAGCACGGACGGCCTGAACTGGACCGAGCTCAACGGCGGTGGCGTAGCCCTCCGCTCCACGGTCGGCACGAAGGGGGTGCGCGACCCCGCACTGGTGAAATCCCCGAACGGTGACAAGTACTGGATCATCGCCACCGACCTGTGCATCGGCTGCGGGCAGAACTGGGAGACCGCCGTGTACAACGGCAGCCGCAGCCTGGTGGTGTGGGAGTCGACGGACTTGATCACCTGGTCGGAGCCGTGGCTGCTCAACGTCGCCGGCGCGATCCCCGACGGGCGCAACGCCTGGGCGCCGGAAGCGGTCTGGAACCCGGCCACCAACGACTACGTCCTGTACTGGGCGACGAACAAGCCCGTGAACGGCGTGAAGAAGCACCGCATCTACTACGCCCACACCACCGACTTCCGCTCCACCACCACCCCGCAGATCTACATCGAGCGCCCCGGCACCCAGGAAATCATCGACACCCAGATCGTCGAACTGCCGGCCGGCGTCGGCTCCCACCGCTACGTGCGGGCGTCCGGCGACGGGCAGATCACCCTCGAAGGCAGCAACTCGATCCTCGGGACCTGGACGCACCTCGGCAACCTCTCCGGCATCGGCCTGACCGGCGCCCAGGTCGAGGGCCCCATGTGGCTGAAGTTCCGCGACCGCGACGAATGGACCCTCTACCTCGACCAGTACTCGTCCGGACGCGGGTACATGCCGGTCAACACGACCAACCCCTCCGCTTCCGGCGCCTACCGGCTCCCGGCGTCGGGCAGCTACAACATGGGCGTCACCAAGAAGCGCCACGGCTCGATCCTGAACCTCACCGCCGCCGAGGAGTCCCGCGTGCTCGCACGCTGGAACGACATCCCGGCCAACCGGCTCCAGTCGTACAACTTCCAGGACCGGTACGTGCGGCACGCCGGCTTCGACGTGCGCATCGACCAGAACATCACCGGCCCGGACGCCCAGTTCCGGCTGCGCCCCGGCCTGGCGGGTTCGGGAACCGTCTCCTTCGAGTCGGTGAACTACCGCGGGTACTTCCTGCGGCACTCCGGATACGACTTCCAGTTGGTCCGCGACGACGGCACCGCCCAGTTCGCCGCGGACGCCACCTTCCGGCAGGTCGCCGGACTCGCCGACACAGCCTGGTCCTCGTTCCAGTCCTACAACCACCCCGACCGCTACATCCGCCACTACGCCTACCAACTCCGCCTCGACCCGATCACCACCGCGACCGCACGCGGTGACGCCACCTTCCGCGTGACGAGCTGACCCGCCGAGGAAGCCGGCGCCTCCACAGCGCCCCTCACCGCCAACCGCCCCACCAGCGGAGAGGCGCCGGCTTCCTGCCACGAGTCGTCCCGGGCAATCCCTCTCCGACTCCCGGCGTGAGCGATTCGCGGCGGGCCACCCGCAACCACCTGGAAGGCCGTGGTCGCCGGTGTTGCGCCGTCGCGGACGGGGACACCCACACGGCCGCTCGGGTCGGCGTGGTCGCCGTGATCGGGTACACCGCGTTCCTGGCCGGACCGCCGGTCGTCAAGTCAGGTGGGGTCACACCTTGGGCTGATCTTGTCCCCTTCAGGAGGGTTGAGCGCGCCACGAGCGGGAAAACTCGGACCGGCGACGAGAACGGGGGCGGCACATGGCGAACGACCAGTACACCCGGCAGGACCCGCGGCACCAGTACCCGCGGCCCGAGCAGCAGCGTGGCCGCGAGCAGCGGCACCCCGGCACGGACGAGGACATGGCTCCGACGCCCGACCACGGCGAGCGGACCTACCGGGGCAGCGGCAGGCTCGTGGACGCGAAGGCCGTCGTCACCGGCGGCGACTCCGGCATCGGGCGCGCGGTGGCGGCGGCGTTCGCCCGTGAGGGGGCCGACGTCGTGCTGTCCTACCTGCCGGAGGAGCAGGAGGACGCCGAGGAGACCGCCGAGCTGGTGCGCCGGGCCGATCGGCGGGCGGTGCTGGTCCCCGGCGACCTGCGCACCGAGGACGCCTGCCGCGACCTGGTCGGCCGGGCCGTGGGCGAGCTGGGGCGGATCGACGTCCTGGTCAACAACGCCGCCTACCAGATGTCCCAGGACGATGGCCTGCTCGGCATCTCCAGCGAGCAGTTCGACCGGGTGTTCAAGACCAACGTCTACGCGATGTTCTGGCTGTGCAAAGCCGCCGTCCCGCACATGCGGCCGGGCGCGTCGATCATCAACACCTCCTCCATCCAGGCTTTCCAGCCCTCACCCGAACTGATGGACTACGCCGCCACCAAGGCCGCGATCGTGAACTTCACCAAGGCGCTGTCGGCGGACCTGGTCGGCAAGGGCATCCGCGTCAACTCGGTCGCGCCCGGCCCCGTGTGGACCCCGCTGATCCCGGCCACCATGCCCGCCGAGAAGGTGGACGGCTTCGGCGGCCAGACCCCGCTGGGCCGTGCCGCGCAACCCGCCGAACTGGGCCCGGTGTACGTCTTCTTCGCGTCCCAGGAGTCCAGCTACATCACCGGCGAGGTCCTCGGCGTGACCGGCGGCCAGCTCCTGACCTGAGGCACCGACGGGCGTCACGCGGGACAGGTCGGGCCGGCGCGACGGGTGAGTGGAGTGGACCAAATGGACGTATGCCCGGTGGTCGCGCTTAACGTCGGGTTCGCCGCTTGTTGGGTGAGCGTGCCTAACGTCCCGCGCCATGACGACCCGCCGCACGTTCCTGCTGGGTACCGGGGGTGCGGCTGCGGCCGGCCTGGTGTCCGTGCCTGCCCTCGCCGCGCCCGGTGTCGAGCGTGGCGGCCGGCCGGACCCCGACCTCGGCCGGTTCACCATCGCGGTGATCCCGGACACGCAGTACCTGTTCGACCGGGATCGGGGTGACTCCGCGCCGCTCGACGCGTCGCTGCGCTACCTGCTCGACCACGCGGGCTCCGAGAACATCGTGTTCGTCTCGCACCTCGGCGACCTCACCGAGAACGGCCTGAAGAGCGAGATCGAGGACATCGGCCGCTCGTTCCGGGTGTTGGACCGGCGGCGGGTCGGGTACAGCGTGCTCGCGGGCAACCACGACCTCGACGCGCGCACCGACGACCAGCGGGGCCGCACGCCGTACCTCGACGAGTTCGGCCCGCACCGCTTCCGCGAGTCGCCGACGTTCCGGGGGGCGAGCGCGGACGGCTACAACAGCTTCCACGTGTTCAAGGCCGCCGGCCGGGAGTGGCTGGTGCTCGCGTTGGACTGGCGGATGTCGGCGAAGGGCTTCGCCTGGGCGCGCGACGTGCTCGCGAAGCACCCGACGCTGCCGGTCATCCTCACCACGCACGAACTGGTCCACGCGGACGACGCAGGCAAGGCCGAGTTCTCGGACTACGGCCGCCGCCTGTGGGACGAGCTGATCAAGGACAACGACCAGGTCTTCCTCACGATCAACGGTCACTTCTGGCCGCCCGGCCGCGCCGTCATGCGCAACAGCGCGGGCAACGACGTGCACGTGCACATCACGAACTACCAGGACCGCTACTACGGCGGCAGCGGGATGATCCGGCTCTACAGCTTCGACCTGGCGCGTGACGTCGTCGACGTGCGCACGTTCTCGCCGTGGCTGCTCGGCAAGAAGTCCACGAACGCGTTGGAGCGCGTGGAGATCGAGCGCACCGGTGACGTCGACCGGTTCAGCGTGCCGATCGACTTCGCGCGGCGGTTCGCCGGGTTCGCCCCGGTGCCGGTGCGTCCGGAGCGCTCCGCCCGGGAGGTCGTCATCGCGGGGACGGTCGCCTACTGGCGGTCCGACTCCCTCAAGGACCTGTCCGGCAACGGCAACGACCTGCGCCAGGTCGGCACCCTGGCGGTCGCGGACGACCACCACGCCGACTCACCGAGCCACGGCAGCCGGGTCTTCGGCAAGAACGGCCACCTGTCCACTGTGGACAACGCTCCGCTGAACCGGATGACGTTCGAGCGCGGCTACACGATCGAGACTTTCATCAAGCTCCCCAAGGGTTTCGACCACCCGTGGTGCGGCCTGCTGACGAAGCTGGCACCGGGTGCGGCGGCCGGCAAGACGGGCGACGACCCCAAGGAACCGTTGTGCACGCTGAACCTGGCGGGCGGCGGAGCGCTCCAGTGGGCGGTGTTCCCGCGCAACCAGGACGGCCTGTCGACCAACTGGGGCCACGAGATGGAGGAGGAGACGTGGTGGCACGTCGCCGTCGTCAACGACGGCAAGCGCACGAAGCTCTTCGTCGAGGGCTCCGAATTGTTGCGCAACCCCTCGACCCCGGCCATCGGCATGTCGACGGCGGGCGACCCTTGGCTCATCGGCGCGTACGCCTACGACCGCGTCGTCGAGAAGTCCTACCACGGCCTGCTGGGCGACATCCGCATCGTCGACCGCGCCCTGTCGACCGACCAGTTCCTCACGGCCCGCTAGCTGCTTGATGTCGGGACTGCGCGGGCGGTCGAGGGTGTCGGACCTCGGCGTGCCGGTCCGTTGACGGCGGCGGGATCACCCCCCGATCCTGAGCGGGTCCGCAGTTGCCTCGGATGTGCCGCCGGCATCCGCCTCCGGAGGAAGGACCTCCCCGACATGAAGACCTCCGCTCGTCCGAGACGCGGGTCGACAGCGCCCGGGCTCGTGCTGACGCTGTTAGCGGCTCTTGCCGGTTCGCTCGTCGTCGCCGGTCAATCCGGCGCCACGGCGCAGACCGCCCCGACGAACACCTCCTCGATCACCCACCCGACGGACTACCCGCCCACCAGCACCACGCCGGCGCCGACCGGTCGGTGCACTGCGGTCTACCGGCTGGTCAGCACGTGGCCGGGCGGGTTGCTCGGCGAGGTCGTCGTCACGGCCGGCTCGCCGATCACCTCCTGGAACGTGCAGTGGACGCTCGCGCCCGAGCAGGTGGTCACGGACCTCTGGGGCGGCGTCGCCTACGACCTCGGCCGGACGGCGGGCGTGCGCAACGCCGACTGGAACGGCGTGCTCGCGCCGCAGGGCACCGCGACCATCGGCTTCACCGTGTCCGGCAGCCCGCACCCGCACACCCCGATCGTCAGCTGCGTCGCGTCCTGACGAGCCGGACCCGACCGCCTGATCCTTCCCACGAGCACGTCGCCTCTCGCCCGCGTCCGGGCCGCCCGCATCGCGCCGACGATGCGGGCGCTGGTCGACACCGGGCCGGGCGGTACGTGAGGAACCCTCGTCGGGGGTTCGAATCCGGTGCTGCGCGAGGCCACGCCCGCACCACCGGGGTTGGACGCTGTCCGTGAGTGTGGCGCGCTCGTGACCACTCCAACAGAGCAATTGGATTCACGACTACGGTCTGTGCGCGCAAGGTAACGTTACGGCGTTCCGGATGAAACCCGTTCGACATCGGTCGTCGCTGTACTTCAACCGCCACACCGCATCCCCGCAAAGCGATGCGAGCTCTTCGAGAACCCTTGTCCGACGCGGAATTCGCGCTGTCCGAAGGGATCGAACGGTGATCGAGCACGACGAGCTGGACGGCGCGCACCTCCCCGTGGTGGTCGTGGGTGGTGGGCAGGCCGGGTTGTCCATGAGTCACCGGTTGGGTGAGCGTGGCGTTGAGCACGTGGTGCTGGAGAAGAACGTCGCCGGGGGTGAGTGGGAGGCTCGGCGATGGGACTCGTTTTGTCTTGTCACGCCGAACTGGCAGTGCCGGTTGCCGGGGTTCCCGTACTCCGGTGACGATCCGGACGGGTTCATGGGGCGGGACGAGGTCGTGGCCTACCTTCGTGACTACGTTCGCTCGTTCGGACCACCGCTGCACGAAGGCGTCGCCGTTACCCGGCTTCGGCGTACTGACAAAGGATTCCACCTCACCACTACCAGCGGTGTGCTGACGGCCGATCAAGTCGTCCTGGCCACCGGGCCGTACCAGGTGCCGCGCGTTCCCCGGTTGGCCGAGCGGCTGCCGGAGGCCGTCGTGCAAGTGCACTCCTCGGCCTACCGCAACCCCGAACAGCTGCCCGACGGCTTGGTGCTGGTTGTGGGGAGCGGGCAGTCCGGGGCACAGATCGCGGAGGACCTGCACCTGGCCGGTCGGCGGGTGCACCTCGCGGTCGGCACGGCGCCGCGGGTCGCGCGCTCCTACCGGGGGCGGGACGTGGTCGCGTGGTTGGACGAGATGGGGTACTACCGCCGGGGGATCGAGCAGTTCGACGATGCGGACGCGGTGCGGTTCCGGGTCAACCACTACGTCACCGGGCGCGACGGCGGGCGTGACATCGACCTGCGGGCGTTCGCGCGGGACGGGATGCGGTTGCACGGCAGGCTCATCGGGGTCTCGGGCGGTGTGTTGCGGTTCGCCGACGACCTGAAGGCCAACCTCGACCACGCCGACGCGGTGTCCGAGGGCATCAAGGACTCCATCGACGCGCACATCGCCCGTCATGGCATCGACGCTCCACAAGAGACTCGTTACACACCGGTGTGGGTACCGCCCGACGAGGCCGGAGAAGTAGAGGCGGCAACGCTTTCCGCCGTCGTGTGGGCCACCGGGTTCGGCACCGATCACCGGTGGGTCGAAGTGCCGGTGTTCGACGGCCGGGGCTACCCGACGCACGTGCGGGGCGCGACCAGCTGTCCGGGGCTGTACTTCCTGGGCCTGCCCTGGCAGCACACGTGGGGCTCGGGTCGGTTCTGCGGTGTCGCCGACGACGCCGAGCACCTGGCGCACTTGATCACCCGGCCGCGGGCGGCTCCCTCGCTGGCCGAGGTCCGGTGGATCGCGGGCACCCGCACCGACACCTGGCCCCGTGACGACGACTGGACCGCGCCGCGCACCGTGGCCTGAACCGGAGGTGACGATGGTCTTCGACGCGCACCGCCACCTCGGCGTGCTGCCCGCCCACCCGTTCTACGGGGGGCCGGCCGTGCGCCCCGACCGCAACGCCCGCGCCACCATCGGCGAGCTGATCGCCGACCTCGACGCCGAGGGCACCGAACGCGCGCTGGTGATCCCGAACTACGGCGTGCCCGATCCGGCGATCGCGTTCTCCTTCAACGAGTTGTGCGTGGAGGCGGCCGGGGTCGACGACCGGATCCGGGCCGGGCTGTGGGTCTCGCCGCTGAGCCGGGACGCCGACCGCACCGAAGAAGCGCTGCGGCTGGCGGGTGAGCCGGGGGTGCGGGCGCTGAAGCTGAGCTTCCTGCTCGGCGGAGCGCCCACCGACCCGGCGTGCCGTCCCGGCCTCGACCGGATCTTCGCGGTGGCGGCCGAGCACGACCTGGTGGTGCACGTGCACACCTCGCCCGGGGCCGCGTCCGACGTCGACGAGGTCGGTCACCTCGTCGACTGGTACGCCGACCGGGTCGCGGTGCACCTCGTCCACTTCGGCGGCGGCGCCAGTGGGCACATCAAGCTGGCCGGCTCGCGCTTCTTCGACTGGATCGACCGGGGCAAGCGCGTCTACACCGACCTGTCGTGGGCGATCGGCTTCGCGCCGCGCTGGCTCGCCGACGAGATCGACAAGCGCGGCGCCGGGCACGACCGCGTCCTGTTCGCCAGCGACGAGCCGTGGGGCGATCACCCCGGCGAGTGCGCCCGCCTGCGCGCGGCGGTGGGGGACGGCGAGCTCGCCACCCTCGTCTTCCGCGACACGTTCGAACAACTCTACGGCTGACAAGGAGTCGAGATGGCCGACCTGACCGAGCTGGAGAAGCAGAGCCTCGACGAGATCCCCCACCCGTCGCTGCCCGAGGGCTCGTCCCTCTACGGCGGGACCAAGGTGTTCCCCGACTACCAGGCCGAGCCGGGGGAGACCTACTTCACCCTCGTCCACGGCATCGCGCACGAGTCGTCGGTGAGCTTCGTGGCGATCCTCCAGGCGACCCGCGCGCTGCGCAAGGGCTTCGAGTCGGCGATCTACTTCTACGGTCCCGGTTCGCTGAACTGCCTGGCCACCCGCGGGTTCCCGACCACCGGCAACGCCGCGTTCCCCGGTGAGATGAACATCAACGACCAGCTCAAGACGTTCATCGCCGAGGGCGGCAAGGTGTTCTGCTGCCGGTTCGGCCTCTCGCTGCACGGCGCACGGGAGGAAGACCTCATCGAGGGCGTCATCCCCACGCACCCGCTGGACGTGCAGGACGCGTTGATCCACTACGCGCGCAAGGGCGCGATCATCAACTCCACCTACATGTTCTAGGGGGTTCGTCGTGCGCGTTGGCACCGAGAACGACGTGATCGCGGCGAGGGTCGGCATCGCCGTGCAAGGCGTGCGGGTGGACGCGCCCGTGCGACGGCCGCAGGGCGCGGGGCCCAGCGACGACGGGCACGTCCTGGTCGATGGTGCCAACGCGGCACTACCGCGCAACCCCGACAGCCCCTACGAGGTGCGGGACGGGAAGGTCTGGCTCGGCGCGGTGGACACCGGGTTGTCGCTGACGGTCGTGCGCCGGCCGAAGTTCTACGACCTGGTGACCGCCGACGGTGTGCCGTACGAGCAGATCGCCCGGTTGCACGGCAAGGACGTGCTGGCGACGACCGTCGTGCAGACGTGCGTCCGGTACGGCGAGGACCAGCGGTGCCGGTTCTGCACGATCGAGGAGTCGTTGCGGTCCGGTGCGACGGTCGCGGCCAAGACGCCCGCCCAGTTGGCCGAGGTCGCGGCGGCGGCGGTCCGGCTCGACGGCGTCCGGCAGATGGTGATGACGACCGGGACGACCGCCGGTCCCGACCGTGGCGCCCGCAACCTGGTGCGCGCTGTGCGGGCGGTGCTGGAGGCCGTGCCGGGGCTGCCGGTCCAGGTGCAGATCGAGCCGCCGGCCGACCTGGGCGTGCTCACCGAGTTGAGGGAGGCCGGCGCGACGGCGATCGGCATCCACGTCGAGTCGCTGGACGACGAGGTGCGCCGGCGGTGGATGCCCGGCAAGTCGACCGTGCCGCTGGCCGAGTACTGGGCGGCGTGGGACGAGGCGGTGCGGGTGTTCGGGTGGAACAAGGTGTCCACCTACCTGCTGATCGGTCTGGGCGAGGACGCCGACTCGGTCGTGGCGGGCGCGGCGGCGCTGATCGAGCGCGGCGTGTACCCGTTCGCGGTGCCGTTCCGGCCGATGGCGGGCACGTTGGCGCGGCGGGACGGCGTGGCGGGGCCTTCGGTGGAACTCGTGGCCTCGGTGACGTCGCGGATCGCCGAACTGCTGCGCGCGGCGGGGATGACCGGTGCCGCGCAGGAGGCCGGGTGCGCGGCTTGTGGCGCGTGCGGCGTGTTGCAGGCGGCGGGCGGATGATCGCCTTCGACGGGCCGACCCGGGCGGCCTCGGAGGTCGTGGCGCTGCTGGGCGAGCGGCCGGTGCGGTCGGGGTTCCGGATCGAGCGGGCGGACGATGTCTCGGCGTACCGGGACCTGCGCAGGCTCGTGTTCGTCGAGGAGCAGGGGTTGTTCCCCGGGACCGACCTGGACGCGCACGACGACGATCCGCGCACGGTCGTGCTGGTGGCGCGGGACGAGGACGGCCGGCTGCTGGGCGGGGTGCGGCTGCACCCCGCCCGCGTCGACGGGCCGGACATCGGCTGGTGGCAGGGCGGGCGGCTGGTGGTCGACCCGGCCAGTCGCGGCACGGGCGGGATCGGGCCGGCCCTGGTGCGGGCGGCGTGCGCCCGCGCGGAGGCCGCCGGGGCGTTGCGGTTCGACGCGACCGTGCAGGCGCGCAACGAGGTGCTGTTCACCCGGCTGGGGTGGACGCGGGTCCGGGACGTCGTCGTGGCCGGGCGTCCGCACGTGTTGATGCGGTGGCCGATCGGTCGCGTCGCCGCGCTGGTCGCCGCCACCAAGCGCGACCTCGGACGCCTGCTGCGCGGTCTGGACCCCGGTGGCGCCGGGTTCGTCGGCGACGACGGCGCTCCCGTGCCCGGCAGCGATCTCGTGGCGGCGTGCGACGCCATCGTGCCGTCGATGGTGGAGCGCTCACCCGAGTGGGCCGGGTGGTGCTCGGTCCTGGTGAACCTGAACGACCTGGCCGCGATGGGCGCGGAACCGGTCGGGCTGTTGGACGCGATCGGCGCGCGGGACGTGTCCTTCGCGTCCAGGGTCCTCAGTGGACTCCGGATGGCGTGCGCCGCCTACGGGGTGCCGGTTCTCGGTGGGCACACGCAGTTCGGCGTGCCCGCCGCGCTGTCGGTCACGGCCCTGGGGCGGACCGCGCACCCGGTGCCCGCCGGTGGCGGGAAGCCGGGGCACGAGGTCCGGCTCACCGCCGACCTGGGCGGTGGGTGGCGGCCGGGTTACCAGGGCCGCCAATGGGATTCCACGTCCACCCGCCGCACGCCCGAACTGCGCGCGATGCTCGGCTCGGTGGCCGCCGCGCGACCCAGGGCCGCCAAGGACGTGTCGATGGCCGGTGTCGTCGGCACGCTCGGGATGCTCGCCGAGGCCAGTGGTTGCGCCGCCGTGCTCGACGTGGCGGCGGTGCCGCGGCCGGGTGCGGCGAGCGCGGGCGACTGGCTCACCTGCTTCCCCGGCTTCGCCATGCTCACCGCCGACGAACCCGGTGCCCCGCCACCGCCCGCCGGCCCGGCGCACAGCGCGGTGTGCGGCGAACTGGTCGCCGGGCGCGGCGTCGTGCTGCGCTGGCCGGACGGGGACGTCACCGACGCTGTCACGGACGCCGTGACGGGAATGGGGATCGCATGAGCGCCCTGCGCATCGCCGCCGCGGCGGCGCCGTTCGACCGCGACCTGGAAGCGGACTTCGACCGGGTGGCCGAGCTGGTCGAGGGCGCGAAGGCGGCCGGGGTCGGTCTGCTCGCGCTGCCCGAGGCGTGCCTGGGCGGCTACCTGTCCACATTGGACGGCAGCGCGGACGGTCCGCCCGCGTTGGCGTTGGACGGCCCCGAGATCGCCAGGCTGGCGGCGCTCGCCGGCGACCTGGTCGTCACCGCCGGGTACTGCGAGCTGGCCGACGGCGTGCGCTACAACAGCGTCGTCTGCGTGACCGGTGACGGCGTGCTGGGCAACCACCGCAAGGTGCACCAGCCGTTGCACGAGAACGCCAGCTACGGCGCGGGCGACGGCTTCGCCGCGTTCGACACGCCGGTCGGCCGGCTCGGCATGATGATCTGCTACGACAAGGCCTTCCCCGAGTCGGCCCGCGCCCTGGCGCTGGACGGCGCGGAGATCGTGGTGTGCGTGTCGGCGTGGCCGGCCAGTCGCACCAACCCCGCCGCCGACCTGGCGCAGGACCGGTGGACCCGCCGGTTCGACCTGTTCGACCGGGCGCGGGCGTTGGAGAACCAGGTCGTGTGGGTGTCGTCCAACCAGTCCGGCCGGTTCGGCTCGCTGCGGTTCGTGGCCAGTGCCAAGGTGGTCGACCCCGGTGGTGACGTGCTCGCCACCACCGGGATCGCGGCGGGTCTGGCGGTCGCGGAGATCGACGTGGCGGCGGCGCTGGAGACGGCCCGCCGGTCGATGGGGCACCTGCGGGACCGCCGGCCGGAGGCCTACCAGCCGCCGGCCGACGACCTCGCGCGGGCATGATGCACCGGTGAGCACCCTCCGCATCGGGGCCGCGGCGGCGGCGTTCGGCCGCGACCTCGACTTCGACCTGCGCCGCATCGGCACCCTCGTCGACCACGCCCGCCGGTCCGGCGTCGGCCTGCTGGTGCTGCCCGACGCCGCGCTCGGCGGCTACCTCGCCGACCTGCGGCACCCGGACCCCGACGCGCTGCCGCCCGCGTTGGACCCGGACGGTCCGCTCATCGCCCAGGTCGCGCGGATGGCGGCGGAGATGGTGGTGTGCGTGGGGTACTGCGAGGCGGACGGCGACGACCGGTACAACAGCGCGGTGTGCGTCAACGGCGACGGCGTGCTGGGCCGGCACCGGAAGGTGCACCAGCCCGCGGGCGAGTCCATCGCCTACCGGGCGGGCGCGGAGTTCACCGCGTTCGACACGCCCGTGGGCCGGCTCGGGATGCTCATCGACTACGACAAGACCTTCCCGGAGGCGGCCCGGTCGTTGGCGCTGGACGGGGCGGAGATCCTGGCGTGCCTGTCGGCGTGGCCCACCAGCATCACCAACCGCGCGCCGCGGATGGCGCAGGACCGGCAGTCCCGGCTGTTCGACCTCTACGACTGCGCGCGGGCGGCGGAGAACCAGGTGGTGCTGGCGTCGTCCAACCAGACCGGGGCGCTGGGCGGGATGAAGTTCCTGGGGCAGGCCAAGGTCGTCGGTCCGGGCGGCGAGGTGCTGGCGCGCACGTGGTCCAAGGCGGGGATCGCGGTGGCGGAGCTCGACCCGCGGGCCGAGATCGCCAAGGCCCGCCGGGTGCTGAGCCACCTGGCCGAGCGGAAACCGGCGGCGTACGCGTGAGGGTCGCGCTGCTGACCTACTCGTCCAAGCCTCGCGGCGGGGTGGTGCACACGTTGGCGCTGGCGGAGGCGTTGGCCGCCGAGGGCGCGGATGTCACGGTGTGGACGTTGGGGCGGGGCGGGGACACCGGGTTCTTCCGGCCGGTGGACCGGCGGGTGGCGTTGCGGGTGGTGCCGTTCCCGGAGGTGGAGGGCGAGGAGGTCGGGGCGCGGATCCTGCGGTCGATCGCCGTGCTGCGGGAGGCGTTCGACCCGTCCGGGTTCGACGTCGTGCACGCGCAGGACTGCATCAGCGCCAACGCGGTGGACGTGTGCGTGCGGACCGTGCACCACCTCGACCACTTCACCACGCCGGAGCTGGCGGCCTGCCACGAGCGGGCGATCACGTCACCGGTCGCGCACGTGTGCGTGTCCAGGGCGGTGGCGGGGGAGTTGGCGGACGGGTGGGGTGTCTCGGCCGAGGTGATCCCCAACGGCGTGGACGCGGCGCGGTTCGCCCGTGCGCCGCGGCGCGGGTGGGAGCACTTGGGGCGGTACGTGCTCGCCGTGGGCGGGATCGAGCCGCGCAAGGGGTCGATCGACCTGCTGGAGGCCTGCGCGTTGCTGCGCGCTCGGCACCCCGACGTGCGGTTGGTGGTGGCGGGCGGGGAGACGCTGTTCGACTACCGCGACTACCGGGCGCGGTGGGAACAACGGGCGCGGGAGCTGGCGGTGGAGCCGGTCGTGCTCGGGCCGGTGGACCACGACGTGCTGCCGTCGTTGGTGGCGTCGGCGGCGGTGTTCGCGTTCCCCTCCACGAAGGAGGGGTTCGGGCTGGCGGCGATGGAGGCGCTGGCCGCCGGTGTGCCGTTGGTGGTGCGCGACCTGCCGGTGCTGCGGGAGGTGTTCGACGGGGCCGCGCGGTTCGCCGCCACGCCGGCGCGGTTCGCGGAGGCGATGGCCGACGCCTTGGCCGACGGCGGGGCGTTCACCGAGGCCGGCAGGGCGCTGGCGGACCGTCACACGTGGGCACGGGCGGCCCGGCACCACCTCGCGTTCTACCGGTCGTTGTTCGACCGGGGTGTTCTCCAGCGCTCGGCGGCCGGTCGACTGTGACGTGTGGCGCGCCCCCTGCGCGCCGCACTACGTGCTCCCGTACTCCGCCGATCGGCGCCCGCCGGGCTCGGCCGGCCGGGGCCGTCGCCGATTCCGCAGGTGAGAGACCTTCGCATGTGTTGCGGTGCGCCTGTTCCACCCACTGAATACGGCTGTTCGGAGAATTGCTGCGGGCAACGGCGTGCAGTTAGCGTTGCGCACCGTTGGAAAACCTCCGGGATGGCCGAAGTGGAACCGTCCCGCGACCGACCAAAAGTCGACATAGGAAATCCGAATAGCACTCCCGGTCTCATAGGCGCGACCTGTCGGTGCGTAGGCGGACGTCATTTCCTCGTGATCCACCGTTAACCGGTCGTGCCAGGTCATCGGCGTTCGGCGCGGCCGTCTGCGGGTGGGGTCCAGGCTGCTCGGAAACAGGTCCGAATCAATGCGCTCACTCCTGCTGTTCGACGGACTGGGTGGTGCCGACGACGCGCTCGTGCCGGCGTTGCGCGCACTTCTCCGGCGTCCCGAGAACGCCTCCTTCCGCCATGCGGTGTGCCGTGCGGTCGATACGGCGATCGAATACCTCGGCCCGGACGCGCCCGCCGACGGGCTGCCCCTGGAGAAATGGCTCGACGGCCTCGACCCGCCCCCGCTGGATTCCACGGCGGCGGGTGTCTGCCTCCACGTGCACCAGTTGTGCGGGCTCCAACCGGTCGGACGCGGCGACGACGGCGCGGTCGGCGCCCTGGGCCACAGCCTCGGCCTCCAGGCGGCGATCGTGGCGGGCCTGCGTGCCGTCCGGCCCGACGAGTTCCTCCGGCTGGCCGCGGCCTCGGTGCGGCTGGTCGCGATCAGCCTCGTCCGCGCCCACCAGATCAGCGCCGACCAGATCAGCGCCCACCAGGTCGGGCCGCGCGCCGACGACGTGTCGACCGGGCCGATGGCCGCGGTCACGGGCCTGACGCGCGAGGAGCTGGTCCGCCTCGTCGAGGGCACCGGTGTGGTGGTGGGCCTGGTCAACGCGTCGACGGCGCACGTGCTCAGCGGCCCGGCCGACGCGCTCGCGGCCCTGCGCGGCGACCCCGCGTTCGAGGGGAGCGGCGTGCGCTGGTCGTTCCTGCCCAACACCGTGCCGTTCCACACCCCCGCCCTGGCGCCGGTGGTCGAGCGGGTTCGCGCCGACCTCGACGCGGTGGTCGGCCCGTGGCCCGCGCCCGACCGCCTCGCGCTGCCCGTCTACGCCGGTGACGCGCCGCGCGACCTGCGCGACGCCGACGACCTGGTGGACGAGTACCTGCGCCAGGTGTTCACCCGGCCCATCGACTGGCCGACGGCGGTCGTCCACGCCGTCGACGACTCCCGCGCGACCCGGGTGCTCGACCACGGGCCCGGTGCGGGAGCCCGCCGCTTCGCCCGCGAGCGCCTGGGCGCCCGCGTGCGGTTCGAACCCGTCCGACGACCCCGGCCCACCAGATAGGAGAGCGCCGTGCAGTGCCTGCTGTTCCCCGGCCAGGGCGTGCAGCGCAAGGGGATGGGCGCGGAGCTGTTCGCCCGCCACCCCGAGGCGACCGCCCTCGCCGACGACGTCCTCGGCTACTCGATCGAGGAGCTGTGCGTCCGCGACACCGGCCGCAGGCTCCGCGACACCCGCTACGCGCAGCCCGCGGTGTTCTTCGTCAACGCCCTGCTGGGCGTCGAACGCCTGGCCGAGCGGAGCTACGGGTACTTCGCCGGGCACAGCCTCGGCGAGTACAACGCGCTGGTCGCCGCCGGGGTGCTCGACCTGGCCGACGGCCTGCGGCTGGTCAAGCGCCGCGCCGAGCTGATGTCGACGATCACCGGCGGCGGCATGTCCGCGGTGCAGGGCGTGCCCGCCGCGTTCGTGCGCCGCGCGCTCGCCGAGACCGGCCTGTCGAAGGTGTTCGTGGCCAACCACAACGCCGACACCCAGACCACCATCGCGGGCGACCGCGCGGAGCTGGCCGTCGCGGGCAAGGCGATCGCCGCGCTGCCCGGCGCGCGGGTCGTGCCGATCAACGTCAGCGGCCCGTTCCACACCCCGCTGATGGCGCCCGCCGAGGCGGAGTTCCGCGCCGCGCTGAGCGGCTTCGCCTTCGGCCAGGCGCACACGCCGGTGGTCTCCAGCGTCACCGGCGAGCTGTTCGACGGCCCGGACCTGCTCGCCCGCCAGCTGTCGGCGCCGGTCGAGTGGGTGCGCGCCGTCACCACCCTGCGCGCCGTCGGGGTGACGGCGTTCGACGAGGTCAACGGTCAGACGCTGACCTCGCTGGTCAACAAGGTCCACTGAGTCAACAAGGTCCACTGAGGGGACGTCAGCATGAACACGGACATCGCGGTGATCGGTCTCTCGGTGGACGTGCCGGGAGCGGGCGACCTCGACGCCTTCTGGCAGGTCGTCAGCACGGGCACGAGCATGAGCCGCCCGTTCCCGCCCGACCGGCGGGACAAGCTGGAGCAGTACATCCACTACCTGCGCGCCACCAGCATCGACCCGCTGGACGAGCCGGACGTGGAGTACCACAACGGCTACTTCCTCGACACCGTCGACCACTTCGACCACGCCGCGTTCGGCATGAACCCGCGGCAGGCCGCGCTGACCGACCCGCACCACCGCATGGTGCTGCGCGCGATGTACCTGGCGTTCGAGGACGCGGGCTACACCCTCGACCGGCTGCGCGGCACCCGCACGGGCGTGTTCGTCGGCTTCGCGGTCAACCCCGGCTCCACCTACCTCGACTACATCAGCCGGGTCGACCCGTCCGTGGGCCAGCAGGCCATCACGGGCAACATCCCGGTGATGCTGGCCAACCGCATCTCCCACCTGCTGGACCTGCGCGGACCCAGCATGGTCGTGGACACCGCGTGCTCGGCGACCCTGGTCGCGGTCCACCAGGCGAAGAACGCCCTGCTGCTCGGCGACTGCGACACGGCCGTCGTCGGCGGCGCGCGCATCGTGTTCGCCCCGGTGAAGCACCGGCACTCCGCCATCGGCATCGAGTCCTCCGACGGCGTGACGCGCACCTTCGACGAGGCCGCCGACGGCACCGGCTTCGGCGAGGGCTCCGGCGCGGTCGTGCTCAAGCGCCTGGACCGGGCGCTGGCCGACGGCGACCAGGTGTACGCGGTGATCAAGGGCAGCGCGGTCAACCACGACGGCAACACCGAGGGCATCACCAACCCCGACTCCGACTCGCAGGCCGACCTGCTGCTGGCCGCCTGGGACAACGCGGGCGTCGACCCGCGCACCATCGGCTACTTCGAGGCGCACGGCACCGCCACCCGCGTCGGCGACCCCATCGAGCACGAGGGCATGAAGCGCGCGTTCGCCCGGCACACCACCGACCGCGGGTTCTGCGCTGTGGGCACGGTCAAGGCCAACGTGGGTCACCTCTTCGAGGGGTCCGGGGTGATCGGTCTGATCAAGGCGATCTCCGTGCTGCGCAACAAGGCCATCCCGCCCCAGGCGAACTTCGCCAACCCCAACCCGAAACTGGACTTCGCCTCCGGCCCGCTGTACGTGCCGACCGAGCTGACCCCGTGGGAAGCCGACGGGCCGCGCCGCGCCGGTGTCAGCGCGTTCGGCCTGGGTGGCACCAACGCGCACGTCGTGGTGGAGGAGTTCACGCGCGCCGACGAGCGGCCGGCGTCCACGGGGGAGCACCTGTTCGTCATCAGCGCCGCCACCATCAAGTCCCTGACCCGGATCGTGGAGCGCCACGTCCGGTTCATCGACGCGGGCGGGCTCGACGGCCTGGACCTCGCCGACGTCTGCCACACCGTGCAGGTCTCGCGGGGCGGTCACCGGCACCGCGTCGCCGTCGCCGTCACCGACGCGGCGGACCTGCGCGCCAAGCTCGTCGACCTGCTCGCCGACCGCCCGGCGCCACTGCCCGAGGGGCCGCTGGGCGACCAGGGCCGGGCGTTCCTGCGCACCGGCCGGGTCGACACCGCCGCCCTGGCGGGCGACCGCCGGCCGCGGATCGTGCGGCTGCCCGGCTACGCCTTCGACGAGACCCTCGCCTGGGTGGCGTTCCCCGACACCTGGCGCGAGACCATGCGGATCACCACCACCGAAGAGCGGCACCCCGTGACGCACGACGTGGAGTTCCAGCCCGCTGTCGCGCCGCCGCCGGCCACGCGCGCCGGTGTCGCGCTGGCCCTGGTCGACCCGGACACCGACGCGGAGCGGGTGCTCACCGCCGCGCTGGGGGAGGTGCGGTGCGTGCGGCTGGGGGAGGAGATCGAGCCCGGTGGCCCGGTGTTCGACCCGACCGACCCCGCCGCGCACGAGCACCTCGCGCGCCTGGTCGGCGAGGGCGTCACGCACCTGGTGCACGCGCTGGCGTTCGAGGACACCCCCGCGACCGACGCCGCCGAACTCGACCGGCGCGTGACCAAGAACCTGCACAGCCTGTTCCTGCTGACCAAGGCGTTGATGGCGGCGGGGGTGAAGGTCGACCTCGCGGTGCTCACCCGCGGCGCGGTCGCCGCCGCCGAGGGGGACCCCGCCGTCGTGGAGAACGCCGCCCTGGTCGGCTTCGGCAAGGTCGTCGGCCGCGAGTACCCCTACATCAAGGTCAAGCACGTCGACGTGGACGCCGCCGTGCCGCCCACCCGGCTGCGGGACGAGGTCCTGGCCGAGGAGCACGGGTTGTTCCTGCTGCGCGGCGACGCCCGGCTCCGCGAGGTGTTCGTGGAGGTGCCGGAGGTCGCGGCCGTCGAGGCGCGCGAGCACCTCCGCGGCGGCGGCACCTACCTGATCACCGGGGGCACCGGCGCGCTGGGGCTGGCGGTGGCCAAGGACTTCGCCACCGCCCGGCCCGACATCACCCTCGCGCTGCTCAGCCGCTCCGGCGTGCCGCCGCGCGAGCGGTGGGACGACCTGACCGCCGTGCCCACCGGGTCCGCCGCCGCCAAGCGGGTCGAGGCCGTCCGCGAGCTGGAGGCCCTGGGCGCCACCGTGGTCGTCGTGGCCGCCGACGCCGGGGACCCGACGGCGTTGGCCGACGCCGTGGCCGCCCTGCGCCGCGACCACGGCCGCATCGACGGAATCGTGCACGCGGCCGGCCTGCCCGGCGGCAGCACGGTGATGTTCCGCCAGCTCGACGACTTCGACCGCGTGGTGCGGGCCAAGCTGCACGCCGCGTTCACGCTGGAGCACGCCACGGCCGACGACGCCCCGGACTTCGTCGTCCACTTCTCCTCGGTGGCCGCCGTGTTCCCCGCGCCCGGCCAGGCCGACTACGCCGCCGCCAACTACTACCTGGACAACCTCGCGCGGCAGCGGGCCGGCGGCCCGACCCACGTCATCGCGGTGGACTGGGTGGCGTGGAAGGAGATCGGCATGGCCGTGGACTTCGGCACCAACGGCGACACCATGTTCAAGGCCCTGCCCACCGCGACCGGCCTGGCCGTGCTCGACGCGGGCCTGCGCTCGCGCCGCTCGCGGTTGTTCGCGGGCGAGCTGAACTACCGCGGCGAGCTGATCCACCTGCTGCGCTCCTACGACATCGCGCTGTCCGCCGAGATCGAGTCCAAAGTGGACCAGGAGATGCAGGCGCTGGAGCAGCGGCTGCGCCAGGCGTCGGAGAAGACGCGCGCCACGGTGGCCGCGGTGTCGGTCGAGCTGGAGGGCCGCGAGGACGGGGTGTACACCGACGTCGAGCGCACCGTCGCGCAGTGCCTCGCGCTCGCGTTCGGGTACGAGGCGCTGGACGTGGAAGCCGACTTCTTCGACCTGGGCGGCGACTCCATCATGGCGGGCACCGTGGCCGGGACCATCGCCGTGGTGCACGACGTCGCCTACGACGTCGCCGACCTGCTCGCCGACCGCACCATCGCCGAGATCGCCTACCACGTCGAGGACCTGGTCGACTTCGCCGCCACGGAAGTCGCCTGATGGCCGACCTCACCACCGGGCCGCCGCTGCGGCGCGTCGTCGGCTTCGCCGTGCCGCTCACCGCGGCGAACCTGCTCCAGCAGGGCTACCTGCTGGTGGACGGCATCGTCGTGGGCCACCACGTCGGCGTCGGCGGGCTGGCCGCGATCGGCGCGGCCGGACCGTTGTTCTACCTGCTCAACGCCATGTTCATCGGGCTGGGCACGGCGTTCGCCATCCGGTTGGCGCACCTGAGCGGAGCCCGGCAGGACGGCGAGCGGCGCGGCGTCGTGCTGTCGCTGACCTGGCTCACGGTCGGGTGGGCGGCCGGCTGCGTCGTGCTCGCCACGCTGCTCGCCCGGCCGGCCCTGGCGTTGATGGGCATCCACGGTGAGCTCGCCGACGCCTGCGCGGACTTCATCGGCGTGCTGTCGCTGGGTTTCCCGGGGATCTTCGGGTCGGCCGCGGTCAGCGCCTACCTGCGCGGGCTGGGCGACGCGCGGGCCGCGATGTGGGTGGCGGGCTTCGGCAGCGTGCTCAACGCCGCGCTGGTGTGGGCGTTCGTGGCGTGGTGGGGGATGGGTGTGGTGGGCGCGGCGCTCGCCACGGCCGCCGCCGCCACGGCCGCGCTCGTCGCGGGTCTCTGGTACGCCCGCCGCACCCACCCGGTGCCACCCGCGGGCGGGCGGCCCGCCGTGCGGCGCGAGCTGGTCGACGCCGTGCGGCTCGGCTTCCCGTTGGCCAGTCAGCACATCATCCTCGCCGTGGGGATCATGGTGCTGGTCTGGATCATCCAGGCGTACGGACCGGTGGTGCTCGCGGCGTTCACCGTGGTGTCGCGGATCGAGCAGTTCATCGCGATGCCGTTCCTGGACTTCTCCGGCGCGGTCACCGCGTTCACCGCCCAGAACCTCGGCGCGGGCGACCGGGCGCGCACCCGTGCCGGGCTGGTGCGGACGCTCGGCCTGACCGCCGTGCTGAGCCTCGTGGCGTCCGTGGTCGTCCTGGCCGCGCGCGGGCCGATCGCCGCGGTGTTCACCGACGACCCGGCCACCCGCGAGCTGACCGAGCGGTACCTGGTGATCATCTTCCCGTTCTTCGTGCTCTACACGGTCATGGTGGTGCTGCACGGGCACCTCAACGGCTCCCGCCGCACCACCGCGCCACTGGTGTGCACGGTCATCGCGTTCGTGTGCGTGCAGATCCCGTTCGCCTACCTGTTCAACGGCGTGTTCGGCATCGAGGCGGTGATGTGGGCGGTCGTCGCGAGCTGGGCGGCCGGGTTGACCTACTCCGTGCTGTGCCTGCGCCGAGTCCTGTTCGCCCCGAGCACGGAGGTGGTGCCGTCGTGATCGTCGTCAGCCGCGCGGAGGCCGAGTTCCACGGCGGCCGGGCCCGCACCGGTCCGGTGACCTGGGCCCAGCAGTCCACTTGGGACGGTATGCGGCGCTGGTTGCCCGAGGTGAAGCCGTTCTTCGCCCTGCCGAGGTGGCTGGACGTGCCGCTGCTGCTGGAGCTGGGCGACGTGCTCGACGTGCTGGGCGAGCTGACGCTGCGGTACGAGTCGCTGCGCACCCACTTCGACGTCAGCGCGAACGGCGAGGTGACCCAGCGGGTCGTGGGCTCGGGCGTGCTGCCCGTCGAGGTGCACGACCGGCCCGCCGACGACCCGGTCGGGTTCGGCGACATCGTCGCCGACTGCTGGCGCCGCGGCGCCGCGACGCCGTTCGAGCACAGCAGCGAGCTGCCGATCCGGCTGTCCGTCGCGCTCCACGAGGGCATCCCCGTGCTGGTGGCGTTCGTGGTCTCGCACCTGGCCGCGGACCACACCGGCGCGGACCTGCTGGTCGCGGAGCTGACCGCGCTGTTGCGCGCCCGCGTCGACGGCGTGCCGCCACCCGCACCGCGCGGGGCGGCGCAACCACTGGACATCGCACGGCAGGAGCGCTCACCGGAAGGGCAGCTGCGCAACGTCGAGGCCCTTCGCCACCTCCGGACCCAGTTGCGGCGCATGCCGCCCGCCGTCCCCGCGCGCGCCGAGCCGGCGACACCGCGGTACGTGGGCGCGGACCTGGCTTCGGACGTCCTCCCCGTGGCGGTGCGGAAAGCGGCCCGCCGGTGCCGCACCACGACGTCAGTGGTGTTGTTGGCGATCACGACCGCGCTCCTCGGCCGGGTGTGCCCCGGACCCCGGTACCGCTTGGACGTCATGCAGGGCAACAGAGTGACGCCCGAGCTGATGGGCAGCGTCACCACCCTCAACCAGGTCGTGCGCACGGCGGTCGACCTCGACGGCGACTCGTTCACGGCCCTCCTGCGCCGCGCCGAGCTGACCATGCGCGAGGCCCGCGCCGTATCCCACTACGACACCCGCGCCGAGCAGGAGGTGCTACGCACGTGGGGCGGCGTCCTGGAACCGGGCCTCCAGTTCAACGACATGTGGTCCCTGCTCCCCAAACCGCGCACGACCCCGGCCGCCCCCGACCCGGCCGCCACGGAGCTCACGTGGGCCGGCACGTCCGAAGCAGAGGACATGGCGCTGTACTTGGACATCAAGGGCACGCCCGAGCGCATGGTCCTCGGTCTCATGGCTGACACGGCGCTGCTGACGCGGGGGGAGATCGGCGCTTTCCTGCGGGCCTACGAGCAACTGGCGACGGCCCTCGCCGAGCACGACATCACGCTGGAGTCCGTGGCGGAGGCGTTCGAGCACGGCCATCCCACCTCGGTCCCGACGCGCGAGGCGCTCGCATGAGTCCCTGACGGCGGCAGGAAGTGACGTTGCGGATTTCGCCGCCGTCCACACTCGTGAACGTCGACAGTCGTCCCGACCCGCCGGCCGATCGCCCTCCGCCCGCCTTGTCACGTCGGCCCACACGTCACCGTCACCTGCGAGCCAACCGCGACTTGCCCGACAGGTTCCAGGTCGGTCACCAAGCACCGAGTGGTGTCCCGTGGCGCACCACCCTGCTGGGTGCGCGTCTCCACCTGCATGCCGTACTCGAGCAGCTGACCCGCGACCTCGTCCAGCGGGCGGTCGACGTAGGCGGCCTTGTCGATCGTGATCGTCGTCGCGCCGGGAAGCCGACCGGTCGTCTGGACCGGCCGGGAACTCGTGGTCGTTCCCGGCCGGCTAGTCGGACTGGTCCCACTCGTCCCACTGGTCGCATCTGTCTCCGTGCCACCCGCGACACTGCGCACCAGGGTGACGGCCCCGATCGCCAGAGCGATCAGCACGAGAACCCCACTCATCGCGAACACGGCTTTCCGGCGCGGCGCTCGAGCCGGCACGGCCAGGGTGGCCACCAAGAGGGCCGCGATGGCCACGATCACCGCCGCCCAATCCCCCGGTGTCACCCGACCTCCGGCTGGCGCACTCGTCCCCGACCGCTCCGGGGCCGGGCGGTCATCGGGTATCTCGGCACGTGGCCGTTCAGCGTTACGGTCGGTCGAGGTCTGGCCGGCCGGGATGCCGGGGTTCGTCGTCGAACGCACCCGGCATCGCGGCGGGCACGGAGTCGTCGCGGAACGTACTGCGCCGCCGTCGCCCGGAAGATCAGCGACAACCCGCCGCGTTCACCGACAGTCGCGTGTCGCCGACCGCGGCGCCACGTCGCAGGTGTTCAAACGACACTTTTCGCCGCTCTGGGCTGCGTGGGCAACAGAAAGGACCGACACAGCTCCATTTGCGCGTAGCGCGCATCCGCCCTGCGATGTCACCGAGGTCGACATCTCCAAGCTCGCTGCGCGGGATGTCCCGCCGATATCGAAGCGCTTCGATGTTCAGTCAGGACGCCGGCCTTGTCAAGGGTCCGCCCGACTCCGATTGAGACGCTTGAAGCTCCCGTGATCACGTTGTCGAATCGCGGATCGAACTCCTGTCGCAGGCCTTGTGCAACCCGCTGAGGGGCCCTAATCTCCGGCATCGAAGCGCTTCGATTACTCGTTCGACCGCTGGGGAAGCGCAGGATCACGAAGGGGTGCCGCCGTCATGCCGACCTCACGCTCCGGGCCGGGCCGGAGCACATCCCTCGGCTCCACCGCGGTCGGCGGGCGAAGCCGTGGGCAGGAGGGAACGCGATCGCGTTGGCGGCGATCGGGATGCCACGAGCCCTACCTCGGGGACGACTTCTGATCAGCAGCTCCCTCCACAGCAAGGCCCACCCATCGCAAAGGAGAACGTCATGCGACGACGCACGTTCACCGCCTCCCTCGGCGCGGCCGTGGTCGCGGTCGCGGTCGGTGCCTTGCCCGGACCTGCCGTCGCCAAGCCCGGTCGGCCGCCCAAGGGCGCCTACACCTGGGGGAACGCCGTCGTCAACGGCGGTGGTTTCGTGCCCGGCATCATCTTCAACGAGACCGAGCCGGACCTGATCTACGCCCGCACCGATGTCGGCGGCTGCTACCGGTGGCAGAAGGACTCCCGGACCTGGAAACAGCTGCTCGACTGGGTCGGCCGCGACAAGTGGGGCTACTACTACGTGGTCTCGATGGCCACCGACCCGGTCGAGACCAACCGCGTCTACGCCGCGGTCGGCGCCTACACCACCGACTGGGACCCGAACAACGGCGCGGTCCTGTACTCCGACGACTACGGCGAGACCTGGGGTGTCGCCGAGCTGCCGTTCAAGCAGGGTGGCAACATGCCCGGCCGCGGCATGGGCGAGCGCCTGGCCGTCAACCCGAACAACAACGCCGAGATCTACCTGGGCACGCCCGGCGGGAACGGGCTGTGGCGCTCGACCGACTACGGCCGCACCTGGGCCGCGGTCGCGAACTTCCCCAACCCCGGGAACTTCGTCGTCGATCCCACCAACGACTACCTCGCCGACAACCAGGGCGTGATCTGGGTCGACTTCGACCAGGTCGGCGGCAGGATCTACGTGGGCGTGGCCGACCCGGACGACCCGCTGTACGTGTCCGAGGACGGCGGCGCGACGTGGAAGCCCGTCCCCGGAGCGGCTGCGGCGCTCGGCGGGGTCGACGGCAACCGCACCATCCCCAAGCAGTCCGCGGTGGACAACGCCAACGGCTACCTGTACATCATCACCAGCTACGACCCCGGCCCGTACAACGGCGCGCCCGCTTCGGGCAACGGCGGCAAGATCCAGCGGTTGGCGACCCGGACCGGCGAGTGGACCGACGTCACCCCTACCTACAACCCGAGGGGCGTGATCCCCGGCTTCGGCGCGGTGACCGTCGACCGCCGGAACCCGGGCACGCTCATGGCGTCCACGTGCAACAACTGGTACCCCGACGAGATCCTCTACCGTTCCACCGACTCCGGGCGGACCTGGCAGCTCAGCTGGGACTACGCCGAGGGCACCGACCGCACCGACCGCTTCGTCATGGACAGCACCGACGCCCCGTGGCTGTCGTGGAACGGCACCGACCAGGGGCCGGCGTACGCGGTCAAGCACGGGTGGATGATCGAGGCCCTGGCGATCGACCCGCACGACTCCGACCGCGTCATGTGGGGCACAGGCGCCATGATCTGGGGCACCGAGCAGCTGACGCGGTGGGATTCCCAAGGCGAGCTGATCGGCCGGAACGACGCCGGTGAGCGGATCGCCCTGCCCGTCGAGCGGTTCACGGTCGGCGTGCGGGCCCACGGCGTCGAAGAGACCTGGGTGCGCGACATCGCCGCCCTCGGCGGCACGCTCGTCTCCGCGATGGGCGACGTCAGCGGCTTCGTCCACACCGACCTCGACCGGGCCGTGCCGATGATCCGCTCCGGCTGGGCCGGCAGCAGTCTCGACTACGCCCAGTACAAGTCGGACGTCATCGTCGGCAGCGGTGAGGTCAACGCGGACGTGGACCCGCACGTCATCGTCTCCACCGACCGCGGGAAGACCTGGCAGTCCGCCGCGCGCCTCGAAGGCGTCCCGGGCGGCGGCTCCGGCGTCGTGGCGATCACCGCCGACGCCGCCGTGGTCCTGTGGTCTCCCGGCAACACCGCCACCACCCCGGTCCGCAGCACCGACCTGGGCAAGACCTGGAACCCGGTCCGAGGACTCCCGGCAGGGGCCAGGATCCGGTCCGACCGCGTCAACCCGTCGCTCGTGTACGCCTTCTCCGGCGGCAAGTTCTACCGCAGCACCGACGCGGGCGTGACGTTCACCGACACCGGAGCGACCGGCCTGCCCGCTGAGGGCGTCGACGACTTCCGGGTCGTCCCCGGCCGCAAGGGCCACATCTGGCTCGCCGGCCGCAGCGACAAAGCGGGGGTCCCGACCGGCTTGTGGCGCTCCAAAGACGGCGGCGCGACGTGGAAGCGCATCCGCGCGATCGACTTGGCTATCGGTGTCGGCTTCGGCAAGGCCGCCACGCGGTCCGGCTACCCGGCGATCTACACCTCGGCCACGGTCGCGGGTCAGGACGGCATCTTCCGCTCCACCGACGCCGGCATCACCTGGACCCGCATCAACGACGACCAACACCAGTGGGCCTTCGCCGGGGCCGCCATCACCGGCGACCCGAACATCTACGGCCGCGTCTACCTGGCCGCGCGCGGCGTGATCTACGGCGACATCGCCGACTGACGGAGGAACGAGCACATGTCCACCCTCATCGGATCGCGCCGCGGCGCGACAGCGGTCTTCGCGATCGCGCTCATGCTGGCCTCCGCGCTGACGGTGTTGCTGGCACCCGGCCAGGCCCACGCCGCCCAGCTCCGCCAGGTCACGAACTTCGGGAACAACCCCGGCGGCCTCCAGATGTACCTGTACGTGCCCGACAACGTCCCCGCGAACCCGGCGATCGTGGTCGCCAACCATTGGTGCGGCGGGTCCGCGACCGACTTCTACAACGGCGCCCAGTTCGACGAACTGGCGAACCAGTACGGCTACATCCTCATCTACCCGTCGGTAACCCGCAGCAGCAAGTGCTTCGACGTCGCCTCGCAAGCTTCGCTCAACGGCACCGGCGGCGACTCCGTCAGCATCAAGTCGATGGTCGACTACACGCTCGCCAACGTCGGCGGTGACCGGAACCGGATCTTCGCGACCGGAATCTCCTCGGGCGCGATGATGACCAACGTCCTGCTCGGGGTCTACCCCGAGGTCTTCAAGGCCGGGTCGGCCTACGCCGGCGTGCCCTACACCTGCTTCGCCACCACCAACGGCTCGGAGTGGAACACCGACTGCGCGACCGGGACCATCAACCGCACGCCACAGCAGTGGGGCGACGCGGTCCGCAACGCCAACCCCGGCTACACCGGTCCCTGGCCGCGCATGCAGATCTGGCACGGCACCGAGGACGACGCGCTCTACTACCCGAACTTCCAAGAGCAGATCGACCAGTGGACCAACGTCAACGGCACCGACCAGACGCCGGAGTTCACCGACCACCCGCAGTCGAACTGGACCCGAACCCGGTACGGCAGCACCGGCGGCCAGGCCCCGGTCGAGGCGATCAGCATGAGCGGCACCGACCACAACCTGCCGCACCAGCCCGCCGAGACCCTCCGCTTCTTCGGCCTGACCACGTCCACCGGCGGCTCCACGACGATCGTCGGCGCGGCGTCGAACCGCTGCCTGGACATCCCGAACTCCTCGACCACGAACGGGACCCAGGCGCAGCTGTGGGACTGCAACGGCGGCTCCAACCAGCGGTTCACCCGCACCTCAGCCGGTGAGCTGAAGGTCGACGGGAAGTGCCTCGACGCCCAGGGCTGGGGTTCGGCCAACGGCACCCGAGTGGTCATCTGGGACTGCTCGGGCGGTGCGAACCAGCGCTGGAACGTGAACGCGAACGGCACCATCACCAACGTCCACAACGGACTCTGCCTGGACGCGATGGGCGCCGCCACAGCCAACGGCACCCAGATCATCCTGTGGGCGTGTAGCGGCACTTCGAACCAACGATGGACGCTCGCCTAGCTCCGGTCCCGAAGCACCCGGTCCGAGGTGCCTGGACTCGTCTCCAGGCACCTCGGACCTTGTTGCCCTGGAAGGGGCTCCTCGCGGAAGCGGTGAGCGGGGATCGCCCAGGATCTGGCCGGTAGTCGCACCGCGGATCGCACGAGCGGTTCAGTGCCGAGCCGGTTTCGTGGACGCCAGGAGGTTGACGGTCGGACCGGCGCCGATGCCACGCCGGCGAGCAGCTGGAGCACCGGCCAGGGCAGGCCGGGGAACAGCCACCACCCCAGCAGGATCGCCGCCACGAGGCTGAGCGGCATCGCGATGAGCAGGACCCTGGCCGCGAGCCCCGGCGCGCTGCCCACAGCGGACCGCCGTGCCTTCGCGGGCCTTCCGACATCCCCCGATCGGGGGCGTTGTCCAGCCACTCGGCTGCGTGGTCCAGCCGGTCCACCGGTGCCGCGGGGCGTGCCGCGTGGCCGAGGATCGCCATAACCGGTCCACGGCCGTGATCACGCGCGTCCCGGATCGGGTCCCCCCGACCACGACCCCGAGAAGACGGAGCTGTTGCACCGTGCGCACCCCGATCGACCGTGCCTCCTGGAGAACCCTGGTGGGCTACCTCGGACCACAGCGGCGGACCGTCCTCTTCGGAGGGGCGCTCGTCCTGCTGGCCGGTCTCGCCGCCGCCGCCCAGCCACTGGCGGCCAAGGCGTTGGTGGACCGGCTCGGCTCGAGTGGCGGGATCACCGGTCTGCTGGCCCTGCTGGTCGGCTTGGCGCTGGTCGGCGCCGCGCTCGCGGTGGTGGGTGACTACCTGCTCGAGCGGGCCGCGGAATCAGTGGTGCTGGTCGCCCGGAAGCGATTGGCCCGGCGCCTGCTGTCGGTGCGCGTGCCGGCGGTGCAGCGCGCCGAGCCGGGTGATCTGCTGTCCCGGTTCACCGGCGACACGACCCTGCTGCGAGAGGTGTGCACGCACGCCCTCGTCGCGCTGGTCACCGGCTCGGTCACGACCGTCGTCATGGTCGTGGTGATGGGTGTGATGGATCTCCTGCTGCTGGGGGTCACGCTGGTGGTGCTGCTGGTGGTGGGGCTCCTCGCCGTGGCCGGGCTGCCGATGATCGAGAAGGCGTCCCACGCCGCCCAGACCGCCGTCGGTGAGACGAGTGCGCGGCTTGAGCGCGTGCTCGGCGCCTTCCGCACCGTGAAGGCGTCCGGGGCCGAGGGCAGGGAGGTCGCCGCGATCGAACGCGGCGTCGAGGACGCGTGGCGCGCCGGCGTCCGTTCCGCGCGGTGGGAATCGTTGGTGCACGGCGCCAACGGCCTCGCGGTCCAGGTGGCGTTCCTCGCCGTGCTCGGTGTCGGTGGCGCCCGGGTCGCGACCGGGGCGATCCCGCTGTCCACGCTGGTGGCGTTCCTGTTGTTCCTGTTCTACCTGCACGAGCCGGTCGGGCAACTGCTGGAGGCCGGCGGCAAGCTCCAGGTCGGGCTCGCCGCGGTGCGCAGGCTGGCCGAGGTGGACCGGATGCCGGTCGAGTCCGCCGGCACGGGTGGCGCCGAGGTCGACGTGCGGTGCGCGGCTCGCCTGGCCTTCTCCGACGTCCGGTTCCGGTACGGGCCGGACCGGCCGGAAGTCCTGCGCGGCGTGAGCGTCGACGTCCCGGCGGTGGGCATGACGGCCGTCGTCGGTCCGTCCGGCGCGGGCAAGTCCACGCTGTTCGCGCTGATCGAGAGGTTCCACGAACCCGACTCGGGCCGCATCCTGCTGGACGGGCGCGACCTGGCGGACTGGGACCTGGCCGAGCTGCGGGCGGGCATCGGCTACGTCGAACAGGACGCGCCGCTGCTGTCCGGGTCGTTGCGCGAGAACCTCGTCTACAGCCGCCCGCGGGCGACCGGGGAGGAGGTCCGCGACGTGGTGGCGCAGACCCGGCTGGACGAGCTCGTCGAGCGGCTGCCCGACGGCCTGGACACCCCGGTCGGGCACCGCGGCGCCTTCCTGTCCGGCGGCGAGCGGCAACGGGTCGCGCTCGCCCGCGCGCTGCTCCGCCGTCCGCGGCTGCTGCTGCTCGACGAGATCACCTCGCACCTGGACGCCGCGAACGAGATGGCGATCAGGGACGTGGTCACGACCGCGGCGAAGGCGATGACCGTGCTCGTGGTGGCGCACCGGCTGTCGACGGTGACGCGGGCGGACCGGATCGTGGTGCTGGACAACGGGACCGTGCGGGCCACCGGCACCCACGACGAACTCGTCCTGGCCGACCCGCTGTACGCCGGGTTCGCCGCCACCCAACTGCTCACCGGCGAACCCGGCGAACCCGGTGGATCCTGTGGATGAGCACACGCTCACCCGGGTGCGGTCCTGATGGAGGTGATCGGCAGGCGCAGCCGCAGCCGGAAGCCGCCCTCCGGCGTGGGACCGGTGTGCAGCGTCCCGCCGAGCAGCGCGGCCCGCTCCCGGAGTCCGACGAGTCCGTGCCGGGCGCTGGGCAGGGCCAGGTGGGGTCGGGTGGGCGGGGTGTTGGTGACGGTGACGGTCAGCTCGTCGTCGTCGTGGCCGATGTCGATGGTGGCGCTCGCGCCGGGGGCGTGCTTGCGCACGTTGGTCAGCGCTTCCTGGATGGTCCGGTAGACGGCGCGCTGCGCCGGCGGCTCCAGGTCCTCGGGGGCGCTGCCGACCAGGTGCGCGTCGATCGCGCTGTTGTCGACGAGCCGGTGCAGGTCGGTCAGCGTGGGCTGCGGGGTGAGTTCGGTCGCCGGGGTGCCGGAGGCGCGCAGCAGGTTCACCATGTGGCGCAGCTCGTCGAGGGTGTTCACCGAGAGCTGCCGCACGTTCTCGGCGGCCACCTTCGCGTCCGGGTCGGTGGTGCTGACCTTCAGGGCTCCCGCCTGCACCGCGATCAGGCTCACCTGGTGGGACACGACGTCGTGCATCTCGCGGGCGAGCTGGTTGCGTTCCCCGGCCAGGATCGCCTCGGCGTCGAGCCGGCGCTCGTGCTCCCGCGCCTGTTCGACCTCCACCAGCCGTAGCGCCAGCTCGCGCCGGGACCGCAGGAACTGGCCGAGCAGGATCGGCGCCAGCGCGGTCATCGCGGCGTAGACGACGCCGAGCAGCGTGTAGGAGTCCCAGATGGAGGGAGCGAAGTCCGACATCGGGAAGACCAGCGCGGCGGCGGCGACGAGTCCGCAGCCGACGAGCAGCCACCAGTCGCGGTAGCGGCTGGAGACCACGGAGAGGGCGACCAGCGCGGGGACGATCGTGCCGGGGAACAGCACGGCCGGCAGCGTCGCGAGGAACACCGGCAGCGGCAGGCGTTCGCGCGCGAGCAGGGCGAGCACGGCGATCGCGATCGGGACGACCACGAGCGGGTCGGCCTCGCTGATCGTGGTCAACGCCCCCTCGACCACGGCGACCGCGAGCACCGCGGCGTCGACGAGCCGGCCGGACCGCCCGGGGCTCACCCCGGTTCCCCGTTGCCGCTCAGCAGGCCGGCCCGCTGTGCGACCAGCGCCGCCTGCACCCTGCTGCCCACGCGCAGCTTGCCGAGGATGGCGCTCACGTGGTCCTTGACGGTGCCGACGCTGACGTGGATGCGTGCCCCGATCTCGGCGTTGGACAGCCCTTCGCCGATCAGCACGAGCACCTCCCGTTCGCGCTCGGTGAGCAGGTCGACCTGTTCGGCGGCCGGCGAGCCCGCCCCGGAACCGAGGTAGCCGTCGACGACGGTCCGGGTGACCTTGGGGGAGAGCACCACGCCACCGGCGGCGAGCGTGCGGACCATCTGGGCGAGCTGCTCGGGTCCGGTGTCCTTGAGGATGAACCCCGCCGCGCCGCTGCGCAGCGCCGTGGCGATGTACTCGTCGGAGTCGAACGTCGTCAGCATCGCCACCACCGGTGGCGGCTTCAGGCCCTGGAGTCGACGCAGGATCGTGAGCCCGTCCACGTCCGGCATCCGGATGTCGAGCAGCACGACGTCGGGCTTGAGGAGGCTCGCCTCGCGCACCGCCTGCGCACCGGTCGGCGTCGCGACGACCTCGATGTCCCCGGCCGCCTGGAGGATGAGGCGGAACCCCGTCCGCACCAGCTCCTCGTCGTCCACGACGACCACCCGGATCATGTCCCCGCTCCTTTGTGGATCCCGCACGCCGCCAGTGTCGCGGAGACCGGCTCCGGCTCGCCATCCGGGAGGCGGCCGGTCGCCCCCGCCGACCGGCGGGCCGGAGCCGGCCGGTCGGCGGGTGCGCCGGGTCTCACCGGACGTGCCGCGCCGGCGTGGTGGCGAGGTGGAGCAGGTGTTCCAGCGGTCCGCGGCGGAAGAAGCGGGACCAGGTCCAGGCGAAGACCGCGGCACCGAGGACGAACAGGAGCACCGGCAGCCAGGAGTCCTGGGTCTCGGTCCCGGCGGGCATCGCCACCAGGGACGACACCACGAAGTGGCCGACGTAGGCGGTCAGGGACATGGCGCCCACGGCGATGACCGGTGCGGCCAGCCGCCGCAGCCACCGCACGCGGTCGACCGCCACCGTCGCGCACACGACCACCGTGATCGCGACTCCCACGCAGCCGACGATGTCCAACGTCATCCCGCTGTGCGGCCCCGCCGTCAACAGCGCCCAAGCCGACCCGACGTCGGGTGGGGCCATGTCGCCGAAGGACCCGAAGGACTTCGGTCCCGACCCGGGGTCGTGCGCCGAGCCGGCCCGCACCTCCGCGACCGCCCGGACGCCGTCGAACAACCGGGACAAGAGCCAGGCGGCGCCGTAGGCGAACACGACGAGCGCGGGACCGACCACGGCCAGCCGCCGCCGCACGGTGGCGGAAGCCAGGTCCAGGCGGCCCAGCGCCATGCCGGCGACGACGAAGGCCATCCAGGTGATCGCCGGGTAGAAGCCGGTGAGCAGGAGGTCCAGCAGTCCCACGCCGCCGAGGCGGTCGAGCGGGTCGTAGGCCTTGAGCGCGGCGGCGACCGGCTCGGTGAACAGCGACCGCAAGAGGAACGCCAACGGCGGCATGACGACCGCGAGCACGCCCGCGACGACCGCGAGCGTGCGAGCGCGGAGCCGCACCAGCGGCAGGGCCAGCAGGAAGTACAGACCGTAGAAGGCGAGGATCACCACGCCCCCGTACACCGCCGCCATCGCCGTCCCCAGCGCCAGCAGGATCGCGGCCCGGATCGCGATCCGGGCTTTCGCCTGCCGGCCCGCCACACCGGTTTTCGGTTCCAGGCGGCCGGCGATCAGCATCAGCGAGAACCCGGCGAGGGTGGCGAACAGGGCCGACGAGCGCCCTTCCGCCAGACCCCGCACCCAGGCGCCGACACCCTCCGCGGCGGTCGCCGACGGGCCGAGGTGCACGACGTACATCCCGAACACGGCCAACGCGCGAGCCAGGTCGACCCCCACCAAGCGCCCCACCGCGGAAGCGTCCCCAACCGGCGTCCCGGACCGGGGAGTCGACGTCTCGGGCGCGGCCGAGATGTCCTGTTGCGGTCGCATCTGTTTCACGCCGCCACTGTCGCGGCGCGGTCGGGCGGTGAGCGATCCGTCAGGTTTCGGTGCGACCCCCGCCGGTCGGCGGAACTTCCACCCGCGCTTCCGGCGGTCACAGCCGCACAGTCCGCGTCGGCAGGAGGGCCTTGCCCGCCGCGGATCGCGCGCGACCAGGCCGGCTGACCGGCCCACAGCACCGATTACCGGGTCGACCTCCCGTGATACGCCACAAGGTGGAATAGGTCGCGGCTCGGCGCGACGACCTGAAGACCGTGCGTGACCCTCCTGCGCTCCTGCCGCCGCCTGTGCGAGTCGGCCGCGCACGGCGCGGGCTTCCCGGCCGATCCGGACTCCGCTCGTGCCGCCGTCGTCCGATAACCGCTGGTCACCAGGGGATGCCGGGAGCCCGGTCGTGGGCGTGGCGGTCGCGCCACCTCGCCGGGACGATTCAGGACGGCCTACGGTGAATTCGGGCGAACGCACTAGAACGATTCCCGCACCTGCCCGGCGCATTTCACATATGCGAATTCGGCGGACATTCATTTGAGACGCCGACATACAGCCTTACGACGCTTCCAAACGACTGGGAAACACACCATCCTGGTCGGACTGCACATCCTTACCGCCCTGCACGCTCCATGTCGGAAGGACCACACTGTGCACCACGAACCCCTCGACTACCTGGTGCTGGGCGGCGGACCCGCGGGCCTCCAGCTCGGGCAGTTGCTCCAAGCGGCAGGTCACCGATACCGGATTCTCGAAGGCGGACCCACGCCGGGCACCTTCTTCCGCACCTTTCCGCGCCACCGCAAGCTGATCTCCATCAACAAGGTGCACAACGGCACCTCCGATCCGGAGCTGAACCTCCGGATGGACTGGAACTCGCTGCTGTCCCCGGATCCGGAACTGCTGTTCCGCCGGTACAGCGAGCGGTACTTCCCGCACGCCGACGACATCGTGCGCTACCTGGCCGATTTCGCCGAGGCGTTCGACCTCGACATCGCCTACGACACCAGGGTCGTGCGGATCCGGCGCGCCGACGGCTTCGTCGTCACCGACCAGCACGGGCGGGAGCACCACGGCGAGCGGCTGGTCGTGGCCACCGGGGTGAGCCTGCCCAACGTCCCGGACATCCCGGGCGTCGCCGACGCCGAGCACTACTCCTCGGTGTCGGTCGACCCGCACGACTTCGTCGACCAGCGCGTCCTGATCATCGGCAAGGGCAACTCGGCACTGGAGACCGCCGACAACCTGGTCGAGACCGCGGCGGTGATCCACGTGGCGGGGCCGAGCTCCATCCGGATGGCCTGGAACACCCACTACGTCGGTCACCTGCGTGCGGTCAACAACAACTTCCTGGACACCTACCAGCTCAAGTCGCAGAACGCCCTGCTGGACGGCCACGTGCTGTCGATCGACAAGGACGAGAGCGGGTACCGCGTCCGGTTCAGCTTCTCGCGGGCCGACGAGTTCGTGAAGGAACTGCGCTACGACCGGGTCATCGTGTGCGCCGGGTTCCGGTTCGACGCCTCGCCTTTCGACCCCGAGTGCCGTCCCGAGCTCGTCATCGACGACCGGTTCGCCGCGCTCACCCCCGCCTACGAGTCGGTCAACGTGCCGGGGCTGTACTTCGCGGGCACCCTGATGCAGCAGCGCGATTTCAAGAAGTCCACCGGCGGCTTCATCCACGGCTTCCGCTACGCGGTGCGCGCGCTGAGCCGCATCCTCGACGAGCGCCACCACGACCGGCCGTGGCCGCACCTGCCGATCGCCCCGGAACCGGTCGCGCTCGCCGACGCCGTCGTGGCGCGGGTCAACCGGAGTTCGGCGCTGTGGCAGCAGTTCGGGGTCATCGGGGACCTGCTCGTCGTGCCGCCCGGCGAACCCGCGCGCTACCACGAGGAGGTCCCGGTCGACTACGCCCACACCAGCCCGCTCACCCGGCGGGGCGACTACTTCACCGTCACCCTGGAGTACGGCCCCGACCACGACAAGGTCGACCCCTTCGACATCACCGTGCGCCGGACGGCGCAGAACTCGGTCGAGGACGCCTTCGACGCCGCCTACCTGCACCCGGTGGTCCGCCACCACCGCGGCGGCGACCTGCTCGCCGTCCACCACCTGGCGGAGAACCTGGAGAACGAGTGGGACGACCCCGAGGTCCACCACGCCCCGCTCGCCGAGTTCTTCGCCCGCGTGCTGGACCGCCTGCCCAGCACCGCGGGGCGGTGACGGCCGTGGTGCTGTCCGCTCGGGACTTCGAAGCAGCCGCCCGCGCCACGCTGGACCCGGTGTACGTCGACTTCATCGCCGGCGGGGCACGGGACGAGATCACCGTGCGCGCCAACGAGGCGGCGTTCGGCAAGCTGCAACTGCTGCCCCGGGTGTTGCGCGGCAACGCCGACCGGGCGCTGGACGTCACCCTGTTCGGAGGCCGGGCGAGCATGCCGGTGCTGCTCTCGCCGACCGCGTTCCACAAACTGGTCGCCCCCGAGGGAGAACTGGCCACCGCTCGTGCCGCCGCCGCCGCGGGCGCGATCATGATCGTGAGCATGGCGTCCACCGTCGCGGTGGGTGAGATCGCCGAGGCCGCGCGGCGGGCCTGCGAGGGCGCCGACCCGCCGCCGCTGTGGTTCCAGCTCTACCTCCAACCCGACCTGGAGATCACCGAGGCGTTGGTGCGCCGGGCCACCGACGCCGGGTGCAGTGCGCTGGTGGTCACCGTGGACTCCCCGGTGCTGGGCGCCGGCGAGCGCAACCGGCGGAACGGGTTCCACGACCTGCCTCCGGGACTGCGCTGCGAGAACCTGGTCGACCTGCGCGACGGCGAGAGCGGGCACGTGCGGCAGATCGTCATGTCCGCCGAGTTGAACTGGGAGCACATCGACTGGCTGCGCGGGATCACCGAGCTGCCGATCCTGCTCAAGGGCGTGCTGCACCCCGAGGACGTCCGGCTGGCCGTGCGCCACGGCGTCGACGGGCTGGTGCTGTCCAACCACGGGGGCCGGCAACTGGACACCGTGCCGGCCACGCTGGAGCTGCTGCCGGAGATCGCCGCGGCCGTCGCCGGCCGCATCCCGATCGTGCTGGACGGCGGGGTGCGGCGCGGCACCGATGTGGTCAAGGCGCTGGCGCTGGGCGCCTCCGCCGTGGGGATCGGCCGTCCCGTGATGTGGGCGCTGGCCGACAGCGGGGAGAAGGGCGTGCGGCGCCTGCTGGAGTTGTTGCGCGAAGAGCTCGACGACACGGTGGCATTGTGCGGTGCGTCCAGTCTCGCCGACCTGACGCCGGAGCTGGTCCGGTTCCCGTCGTGGGGACCGCCGCCCGGGCTCGGCGGGGTGGTCCCGTGAGCCTCACCGGATGGCTGGTCGCCGCCGCGGCGGCGGTCCTGGTGGTCAGCCTGCCGCACTGGCTGCCGCGCGTGGTGGTCGCGCTGCGCGTGCGCATCTTCACCCGGGTCAACGGCAAGGAGGGCATCACCGCGCCCGGACCGGACGTGCCCGTCGAGGAGTTCCGGCAGGTGTACGGGCACCCGTCCGCGAACGGCCGCAGCCGGGGCGCCACCCTGTCCGACCTGTTCTGGTACTGGCTCTCGCCCGGCGCCGAGGTGCACCAGGAGCACCTGGAACCCGGTCCGCGCTACGACGACGTGGCCAGGACGACCCGGCAGGTCCTCGCCGGACTGAACCGTCCGGAGTGGACGGAGCTGGTCGCCGCCCGCACCCGGCACGTGCTCGACGAACTCGACGACCGGCCCGGCGGGTCCCGCGTGCGCAAGGTCAGGCTGCGCGACCTGATGATGCCGATCTGGGCCGAGGTCTACCACGAGGTGGTCTTCCGCGAGCCCTGCCCGCCGCACGTCCGGCGCCTGATCACGGGCAACGCCGACGACGTGGTCAGCTCCCTGAAGTGCACCAGGCTGCGGCACATGGACCGGCGCGACCGCCTCACCGCCTACCTGCGGGACCGGCTGGCCCACGACCCCCCGCCCGTGCCGTTGCCCGCCACGCTCACCGAGCGGGAACACGCCTACTACCTCCAGGGCACGTTCTTCAACACCGCCGTGGTGCAGATGTCGGAGGCGATGGCCCACCTGCTGCTGGCCGTCGCCACCCACCGGCCGGTGCGGGAACACCTCTTCGCGAACCCGGAGGACACCGAGTACCTGGAGCGCGTCGTCAACGAGACGTTGCAGCACTTCCCGCTGTTCGGCGTGGCCCACCGGATCACCACCGGGGAGATCGCCCGCGCGGGGCGGACCCCCATCCCGGCGGGCTCCGTGCTGCTGTTCAACTACCCCGAGTACCAGCGGTCGGGGGCCGTCGGCCACCGGCGGTTCGACCCGGACCGGTGGCTGTCGCCGGACACCAGACCCGCCACGTTCATCCCGTTCGGGGTGACCGCCAACCGGCCCTGCCCCGCCCGCGGCTTCGCCGTGCTGACGATGCGGGTCGCGGCGCAGGAGGTGCTTCGGCGCTACCGGCTGGAGTCCACGGCCGAGCACACCCGGTCGCTCCCCAACCGCGGCCCCTGCCTGCTGGTCCCGCGCGGCGCGGTCGCCCGGGGCCTGCGCGCGAGGCTCGCGCTGCTGCGGCTGGGCGACCTGTGGGCCGGCATCCCGCGCAGCCTGGTCCAACTCGCCCTGGGCACCTACATGGTGTGGGACGCCCGGCGGCTGGGCCTGTGCCGCAACCACTTCGCCGCGACGGGCGGCTCCGAGCCGTCCCTCGCCGGCGGCCGATGAGAGGGACCCGACGATGACTCCGGTGCAACTGGCCCCCGCGTTCTTCCTGGCCGCCGTCGTGATCCTGCTGACGTGCCGGTTGGTCGTGCTGGTGACCGGGCGCTTCGGCCAGCCGCCGGTGGTGGGCGAGATGATCGCCGGCGTGCTGCTCGGCCCGTCCCTGTTCGGGCTGCTCGCCCCGGACCTGTCCGCGGCGGTCTTCCCGCCGCAGCTCAAGCCCGTGCTGTACGTGGCGAGCCAGATCGGCCTGGTTGTCCTGATGTTCCGCGCCGGGTACGAGTTCCGGGCGCACGCCGGCCGGCAGCTGATCGGGACCGCCGCGGTGGTCTCCGCGGCCGGGGCGGTGGTGCCCCTGGTGCTGGGGGTCGGCCTGACCCTCGTGGCGCACGGCCGCGTCGACGTCTTCGTGGACGGGGTCTCGGTGTGGGTGACCGCGGCGTTCGTCGGCGTCACCCTCGCGGTCACCGCCTTCCCGATGCTGGTCCGCATCATCACCGAACGCGGGCTGGCCGGGTCCCGGTACGGATCGCTGGCCCTGGCCTCGGGAGCCGTGGACGACGCCGTCGCCTGGATACTGCTCGCCGGGGTGCTGAGCGCGGCTTCGGGCGAGCCGGGGCCGATCCTCACCGCGGTGGGCGGTTCCCTGCTGTTCGTGGCGGTGCTGGCGCTGCCGGGGCGCAGGGTCCTCGCGTGGATCGTGACGCGGCCCGGCTTCAGCGACGAGACGAGGCTGCTGCTGACCGTCGCCGTGCTGTTCTCCGGCGCGTGGTTCACCGACGTCATCGAGCTGTACGCGGTGTTCGGGGCGTTCTGCGTCGGCATGGCCATGCCCCGCCACGAGGCGTCCGAACGCGTGGTGCGCACCACCCAGGCGATGACGCAGGTGGTGCTGGTGCCGCTGTTCTTCGCCTACTCCGGCCTCAACACCCGCTTCGACGTGTTCGGCGACCCCGCGGTGATGGCGTTCGCCGCGGCGGCCGTCGTGCTCGCCGTGATCGGCAAGTTCGGCGGCTGCTGGGCGGCGGCCCGGCTGCGCCGGGAACCGGCGCCGGTGGCGGTCCGGGTCGGCACGCTCATGAACGCGCGCGGCCTCATGCAGCTCATCGCGCTCAACATAGGGTTGCAGGCGGGCATCGTCGGCCCGGAGATGTTCACCGCGTTGGTCCTGGTGGCGCTGGTGACCACGGTGATGACGGTTCCGGTGCTCGACTGGCTGGACCGCCGGGAGGCCCGCGTGGCCGGGATCGCCTCGGAGGTGGTGGTGCGAAGTGGCCCTGAGCGGCGCTGAAGCCCTTGTCGCGCAACTGGAACGGGAGGGGGTCCGGCACGTCTTCGGCGTGCCGGGCGTCCAACTCGACCACGTGTTGGACGCGCTGGCCCGGTCCGGTGGGCGCATCGAGTACATCGCCGCCCGGCACGAACAAGGGGCGGCGCACATGGCGGAGGCGTACGCCCGGACGACGGGACGCCCCGGTGTCTGCCTGGTGGTCCCCGGGCCCGGTGTGCTGAACGCGTTGCCCGCCTTGGCGACCGGGTACGCCTGCTCGTCGCCGATGGTGTGCGTCGCGGCCGACCTGCCGTCCACACTGGCCGGTCGGGGTCTGGGCATGTTGCACGAACTGCCCGACCAGGCCGGTGTGCTGGCCGCCGTCACCAAGTGGTCGGGGCGGGCCGAGGCGGCGGAGCGCGTCCAGGACGTGGTGCACGAGGCGGTGCGGCGGTCGCGGTCGGGCCGGCCGCGACCGGTGGCCGTGACGATCCCGGCGGACGTGCTGGCCGCCCGGGTCGACCCGTCCTCGGGCCCACCCACTGGGGTCCGGGACGTTCCGGGCGCGTCGGAAGTGCCGGACAGGTCCTCCGTCGAGGGGATCGCCGCTGTGCTGAGCGCTGCCCGGCGTCCCTTGATCTACGCGGGTGGCGGCGTGCAGGCGGCTCGGGCGGGCGCCGCGCTGACGGCGTTGGCCGAGCACCTGTCCGCGCCGGTGGTGATGAGCCGCAACGCGGGCGGCGTCATCCCGGCCCGCCACCCGCTGGCCTTCACCAGTCTCGCCGCGCCGAGGCTGCTGCCGAACGCGGACGCGGTCCTGGTGGTGGGCAGCCGTTTCGTCACCCCACGCGGCACCGCACCGCCCACCGCGCCGGGCGCGACCGTCGTCCTGGTCAACGCCGACCCGGCCGACCTGGGCCCGCCCCGCGCGGCCGGGCTCACCCTGTGCGCCGACGCCCGGACGGCCCTGGAGGACATCCGGGGCGCCCTGCCCGGTCGCGGCGAACCGGCGTGGGACCTCGACGAACTGGCCGAGGTGCGGGCCTGGTGCGAACGCGGGGTCCGGGCCGTCGAGCCCCAGTGGTCGTACGTGCGGGCGCTGCGCGAGGCGATTCCCGAGGACGGGATCCTGGTCAACGAGCTGACCCAGGTCGGCTACGTGGCCGCCGTCGGCTACCCGGTCCACCGGCCCGGGACCTTCCTCACCCCCGGCTACCAGGGCACTCTCGGCTACGGCTACCCGTCGGCGCTGGGGGTGAAGGTGGGCAACCCGGACCGCGAGGTCGTCTCGATCAACGGCGACGGCGGTTTCTGCTGGAACGTGCAGGAGTTGGCGACGGCGCGGAAGTACGACATCGGCGTGACCGCGGTGGTCTTCAACGACAACGCCTACGGCAATGTCAGACGCATCCAGGCGGACGAGTTCGAGGGCCGCTTCATCGGCAGCGCCCTGGCCAGCCCGGACTTCGTCCGCCTGGCGGAGGCGTTCGGGGTGCCCGCCGTGCGGGCCACGACCCCGGACGCGCTCGCGGGAGCGCTGAAGGACTCGTTCAGCGAACCAGGCCCGTCACTGATCGAGGTCCCCGTCGGTGAGATGCCCAGCGCGTGGCCACTGCTGCTGGGCGGAGCCCCGGGCTCGGTCCGCGCCTGATCGGCACGTCACGCGAGCACGGAGGTCGACCTCATGAGTTCCAGTGCGTCACCCGTTGGCCGTTGGGTCCACACGTGGGTGTCCGCACCGCAGCCCACCGAGCCGGACAACATGCCGCCCGCGCCGTTCACCCGTGGTGGCCTGGTGCTCGCCGACGCCACGTTGCGGCAGACCGTGCGCGTCACGATCGGCGGCGAACGGCTAAGGCTGCGGTTCTCCAACGCGTTCGGCGGTGCGGTGTTGCCGATCACCGCCGTGACCGTGGCCCGGCCCCTCGGGAACCGGGCCGGGGCGGGTGGGGTGGAGCCGGGATCGGTTCGGTCGGTCACCTTCTACGGGGGTGCGAGCGTGGTCGTGCCGGTTGGTGCGCAGGTCGTGTCGGACGCCTTGGACTTCCCGGTCGAGCCGGAGGCGAACCTGACCGTGACGGTGTTCCTGGCGGAGGGGCAGGCGTCCGGGTTGATCACCTCGCACCCCGGCTCGCGGACGACGTCCCACCTGGTGGCGGGTGATCACGTCGGGGCCGAGGACCTGCCCGGCGCGACGACCACCGACCACTGGTACTTCCTCAGCGGGGTCGAGGTGTGGTCCGGCCGGGGCGGCTCGGCTCTGGTCGTGTTGGGTGATTCGCTGACCGATGGGCGGGGCTCCACCACGAACGGCAACGACCGCTGGCCCGATCGCCTCTCGGCCCGCCTGCGGGCCGGTGCGGCGACCTCCTCCGTCGCCGTGCTGAACCAGGGGACGGGTGGGAACCGCGTGCTCGGCGACGGGATCGGGCCGAGCGCGTTGGCCCGGTTCGACCGGGACGTCTTGGCGCAGACCGGGGTGCGGTGGCTGGTGGTGTTCGAGGGCATCAACGACATCGGCACGGCGGAGGCCTCGGCCGTGGCGCAGAAGCAACTCGTGGACGATCTTCGCGCGGGCTACGAGCAGATCGTGGTGCGGGCACACGCGCACGGGATCAAGGTGTACGGGGCGACGTTGGCGCCGCTGGGTGGCAGCGAGGCCTACGACGACCCGGCCGGTCACCGGGAGGCGGCACGGCAGGCCGTCAACGAGTGGATCCGCGACAGCGGCGTGTTCGACGCGGTGCTCGACTTCGACGCGGCGGTGCGGGACCCGGCGCGACCGCAACGCCTGCTCGCCGCCTACGACGAGGGCGACCACCTGCACATGACCCCGGCGGGCTACCAGGCGCTCGCCGACGCCGTGCCGCTGGAGCTGTTCGACGCGAGCGGGTGAGACACCGACAAGTCGTTGCCACGCAAAAGTTTCGCAGCTGTCCACACTCGTGAACGTCGACAGTGGACGGCTGTTCTTCCTTGCCGGTGAACCGAAAGCGGCCTAGGTTCGGTCAGGTCAGGAGACCCCCGCAACGGGAGGAACCCGCCCATGATCGGCGTGCACCCCGCTTGGCTCCCCGCCTCCGCGTTCCGGGCGATCGGCTCACGCCGGGTCCGCGTCGTCGGGGACGGGCCGGTCGTGGCCACGGTCCGCGGCGAGGTCGCGACGGCGGTGGCCGAGCACGGTGGCGCGCTGGTCGACGACGGGCCGGCGGACCTGGAGCTGGTGTGCGCGCCCGACGACGGTGAGACCGACCCCGAGGCGTTCGTGGTGGGGCGGGTCGGCACGACCACGGTTGTCCGCGCGATCGACGGCGTCGGCCTGCTCTACGGCTTCCACCACGTGGTGCGGCTGGGCGAGGCGGCGTTCAGCGGTGCTGCGTTCACCGGCGCTGCGGAGCCCGAGCGGCATGCGCCACGCCAGCCGGTGCGGATGCTCGACCACTGGGACAACGTCGACGTGCACCCCGTGATGGGCCAGGTCGAACGCGGGTACGCGGGTGGTTCGATCTTCTACGCCGACGGCGCGGTCCGGGCCGACCTGTCCCGGGTCCGGGCCTACGCGCGGCTGCTCGGCTCGATCGGGATCAACCGGGTCTGCCTGAACAACGTCAACGTGCACCGCACCGAGGCCCGGCTGCTCACCGACCTGCTGCCCGACGTGGCGCGGTTGGCCGACGTGTTCCGCCCGCACGGGATCAGGGTGCACCTGTCCGTGAGCTTCGCGGCGCCTATGACGCTCGGCGGCCTGCCCACGGCCGATCCGCTCGACGCGGCGGTGCGGGAGTGGTGGGCCCGCACGTCCGCCGAGGTGTACACGGCGATCCCCGACTTCGGCGGGTACGTCGTCAAGGCCGACTCCGAGGGCAGCCCCGGCCCGTTCGCCTACGGCCGCGACCACGCGGAGGGAGCGAACGCACTGGCCCGCGCGCTGGCGCCGTTCGGCGGCACGGTGTTCTGGCGCGCGTTCGTCTACAACCACCGGCAGGACTGGCGCGACCGCAAGACCGATCGCGCCCGCGCGGCCCACGACCACTTCGCACCGTTGGACGGCTCGTTCGACCCGAACGTGGTGGTTCAGGTGAAGTCCGGCCCGGTGGACTTCCAGGTGCGCGAACCGCTGTCACCGGTGATCGCGGCCATGCCGCGCACCCGGCTCGCGGTCGAGTTCCAGGTCACGCAGGAGTACACCGGCCAGCAGAAGCACGTGTGCCACCTCGTACCCCAGTGGCACGAGATGCTCGGCTTCCGGCCTTGGGGCGAGGACGAGCCCACGGTCGCGGACATCGCCGGCGGCCGGACGGGCGCACCGGCGGGCGGCGTGGTGGCGGTCTCGAACGTGGGCGACGACCCGTTCTGGACCGGCCACCCGTTGGCCCAGGCCAACCTGTTCGGTTTCGGACGCCTGGCCTGGAACGACCGGCTCACACCGGAAGCCGTGCTGGACGAGTGGATCGGCCTGACGTTCTCGGACGACCAGGCGGTCCGCGAGGCACTGCACGACATCATGGACGGCTCGTGGCTGACCTACGAGCGGTACACGGCCCCGTTGGGCGTCGGCTGGATGGTGAACCCAGGCGACCACTACGGGCCCAACGTGGACGGCTACGAGTACTCGCAGTGGGGCACCTACCACTTCGCCGACCGCGAGGGTGTCGGCGTGGACCGCACGCGGGCCACCGGCACCGGCTTCACCGGCCAGTTCCCGCCGCCGTGGCGCGACGTGTACGAGTCGGCCGAGACGTGCCCGGACGAACTGCTGCTGTTCTTCCACCACGTGCCGTACGACCACGTCCTGCACTCGGGGACGACGGTGGTCCAACACATCTACGACACCCACTTCGCCGGGCGCGAGGAGGTGTCCCGGCTGGCCGAGACCTGGGCGCGGCTGGAGGGCCGGGTGCCGCCGGAGGTGTTCGAGCGGGTCAGCGCGTTGCTGGAGGAGCAGTCGAGGTGCGCGGCGGAGTGGCGCGACCAGGTGAACACGTACTTCTGGCGCAAGTCGGGCGTGCCGGACGCGCGGGGTCGGACGATCCACTAGCCGCTCGGCCGACCGGGCCTCCGCCGGGTCACGCGGTGAACCTCTCGGTGGCGTCGCGCAGCACCGGGTCGGCGTTGCGCAAGAGCAGGAGGGTGAAGGGGGCGGCCAGCAGGGCGAGAACCCAGTCGGAGGTGAGCACCACGAGCCCGCCGGTCGCGATGAGCAGCGACAAAGCGCCAAGAGCGCTCGCCGGCCGGGCGGCCAGGTAGTAGGAGGCCAGGCGCGCGGTGTCCCGGGTGCGTAGGGCAAGTGTGGACGACAGCACCAGTGCCTGGGTCGACCACACCAGTAGCGCCGCCGCGATGACGACGAGCACCACGCCGTACCCGGCGGGCACGCGGGCCAGTTCCAGGTTGGCCAGGCTGAAGCCGATCACGGTGAGCACCGCCAGCGTGGGCAGCCACCAGCGCAGCACGTCGAGCCAGTTGAGCCGGTAACCGCGGCGGAAGTGCGTGGCGGGGGAGAGGTCCCGGTCGTTCAGGAACACCCGCCAGGCGTAGACGGCGGCCGACAGCGCCGGGCCGACCGGGGCGAAGCACAGTCCGACCAGCGGTGCGTTCCCCGCGCCGCGGTCCAGGAACAGCAGCGCGACGAAGCCCGGGGCCGTCGTCAGCACGACCAGGGCGTCGATGACGACGAACCAGTACACGACGGACGCGACGCGCGACAGGATGCCCGCGCCGATCTCGGCGGCAGGGTCACCTCGTCGTTCGGCGGGCACAGTCACGGCCTCTCGTGCGGTGCGACGAGCCGGTCGTCGGACGCGCCGAGCAGTCGCCGGTCGTCCAGACCTTCGTGGTGCTCAACCTCCACGGGGAGGAGTTCGACGAACGTGACCTCGTGGCGCGCCAGCGCGAGGTCGAGGTCCACCCGACCGGCCACGACCGGGGCCTGCCGGTGTTCCACAGCAGGCCGGCCGCAGTCGCGCAGGACGTCGAGCAGACGCCGGTCGGGGGAGCGCGGACGGCCCAGTTCGCGCCACGCGCCGAACGCGTTGCCGTCGTGCTCGTTCACCCGTTCCCGACGAATGAACGCGCGCGGCCCGGTCAGCGGGACCGACAGCCGCACCTCGTGCCGTTCGGGCGCGTCCGGCCCGTCGGTGCCGCCCACCGGCTGCCACGTCAGCACGGTGACCCGGCCGTCGTCGGTCGCGCACACCAGGTGGTCGTGGCCGCGTGCCAGGACGGTTGGGCCCATCCGGGCCATGAACGCGTAGAGGTGGTAGGTCGGCTTCGGCACCTGCCGGTGGGTGAGCAGGCCGAAACCGCCGTGGAACAACGAGGTCGGCACGTTGTCCTCCTCGAAGACGTCGCAGAACGTCCAGTAGGAGTACGAGTCCACCAACTCCGTGCCGCCGGTGAGCACCGGGGCCAGGTAGGCGGCGTGGTAGGCCGTGTCGTGGATCGGGTTGTCGGGCCGGTAGGAGCTGTTGTACTCGGTGATGTGCACCGGCAGCCCGGCCAGCGCGGTGCCCGCCAGGTGCTTGCGCGGCGCGGCGAACTGGTCCAGCAGCGCTTCGGGCGCGTCGAGGGTCTGGTAGGTGCCGAAGGGGACGTGCTGCGCGGGGCCCGACGTGTAGGCGTGCCGGCTGACGAAGTCGATCGGCACCTCGCGGCGGGTGACGAACTCGGCGAACGGCGCCCACCACTCGTCCGAGCCGGGCGAGATCGCCGGGCCGCCCACCTGGAGCCCGGCGTCGACGTCCTTGACCGTCCGCGCGGTGAGCTCGTACAGGTCGAAGTAGGCCTGCTGGTCGGCGTCCTTCCAGAACCCGGGCAGGTTCGGCTCGTTCCACACCTCGATCGGCCAGGTGCGCACCTCGGCCGCGCCGTAGCGGTCGACGAGGTGGCGGACGACGGCGCGGACCAGCGCGGCCCACTCGTCCCGGTCCTTCGGCGGGGTGATGTTGCCCTTCCACCAGAACACCGTGTCCTCACCGGAGGCCAGCGCGGACGGCATGAACCCCAGCTCCACGAACGGCCGGATACCCAACTCCAGGAACCGGTCGAAGACCTGGTCCACGTAGGTGAACGAGTACCGGGTCACGCCGTCGCCGGACACGCGGTGCACGCCCATGTCGTCCGACAACAGGCCGTGGCCGCGGATGTGGCGGAAGCCGATGTCGCGCTGCACCACGGCCAGGGATTCCTGGTAGTCGGCGCGCAGCGCGAGGTTCATCCGGCCGGTGCCGACGCAGTGGCGCCACGACTCGGACAGGCGGCCGATCGGCTCGCCGGGGACGGTAACGCGACTCACAAACCCCTCCAGTGCCACGGTGTTCGGCCTCGACCACCGTCGCCGACCCACGGACCCGGCGACGGTGGCCGCCGCCCGCGCGAGCGGCAGCCACCGTCGAGCGCCGGTCAGCCGTTCTTCTCCTTGTAGCGCTTCTGCGCGCCGTTGACCAGGGTGACGAGGTCGTTGGAGCCCTTGGCCTCGACCTCCTTGACGTAGGCGTCCCACGTGGAGAGGTCGCGCTGGCCCAGGATGAACTGGAGCGTCGACTGCGTGACGAGGTCCTTGAGCGAGCTCTCGACCAGGGCGGCGCGCTCGCGCTCCTCCTCGTTCAGCGGCGCGGGCGGCGGCAGCGCCTCGACCTTCTTGGTGGCCATCGCCTTCTGGAAGGCGATCTCCTCCTCGGTGAACATCGACTGCAACAGCTCGGTGGCGCCGCCGTAGGAGAAGACACCGCCGTGGAAGCCGAAGTCGCGCTGGAGGTTCTTCGGCGCGCCGACGTTGAACCCGCCGAACGCGACCTCGGGCTTGAGGGCCCGCTTGCCCGCCGCGTCCTTGTCGTAGGTCGTGCCGGGCACGCCCCACTTGGTGAACTCCTGCGCCTCGTCGGAGTACCAGAGCCAGTCGATGAACTGCATCGTCGCCACGAACTTGTCGCTCTGGGCGGCCTTCGCCGACACCATCAGCCCGCTCTCCAGGCGCGTGCCGCGGATGACGTCACCCTTGGGCCCGGCGGGCACGGGGATCTTCGCGACGGTGGCACCGGGGATCTTCGCGATGTTCGGCCGGTAGTCGTTGACGATGTTCTGCGCGTTGCTGCTGATCGCGAACGACTTGCCGGCGGCGAACTTCTGGATGGCCGCGTCGTCCTTCTGCGTGAAGCTCTCCGGGTCCATCAGGCCCTCGGCGACGAGCTTGTGGAAGTACTCGACCAGCTGCTTGTACTCCGGGGTCGTGCCGGCGAACTCGTACTTCTGCTCGGACGGGTCCCAGATCGTGTTCTTGACGTAGCCCCAACCGGCCGCCGCGCCGAACGTCTGGCCGGCGTAGTTGAGGACCGACTTGGCCTCGAAGCGGTCCGACAGCGGGTAGCTGTCCGGGTTCGCGGCCTTGATCGCCTTGAGGACCGTGTACACCTCGTCCCAGGTCTTCGGCGTCGACAGGTTCAGGCGCTTGAGCTCGTCGGTGCGGAACGCCAGCGAGTACTCCGGCCAGAGCTTCTCGTGCATGCCGGGCAGCACGTAGAACTTGCCGTCCTCCTGGCGCAGCGTGTTCAGCTCGGGCTGGAGCTTCCACCGCTCGACCTTGTCCTTGAAGTGCGGCATCAGGTCGAGGTAGTCGCTCACCGGCAGGATCGCGCCGGAGGCGACGAACTGCTCCTCCTGACCCGGGTAGGTCTTGGAGATGATCGTCGGCGCGTCGCCGGAGCTGATCAGCAGGCCGCGCTTCTGCTCGTAGTCGCTGTAGGGCACGACCGTCGGCTTGATCGTGGCGTTGGTCCGCTGCGTGATCTCCTTCCACAGCAGCCAGTCGTCCTTGATCGGGTAGTGCGCCTGGTCGAGGTAGAGCAGGCTGACGTCCAGCGGCTCGGTCGCCTTGAACGGCGTGCCCACCTTGTAGTCGGCCATCGACGCCGTCTTCTTGCCGTCGAGGTTGACGCCACCCGCGTCCGGGTCCTCCTCGCTGCACGCGGCCAAGCTGACCACGAGGCTGCCGGCGACGGCAGTCAGAAGCGTTCGCTTCCATTTGGTTCGCATCGTGCTGTCTCCTCGGGTGGTGTGACGCCGTCGTCGACGCCGAGCGCGTGCGCTACTGCTTGACCGCGCCGAGCATCACGCCCGACACGAAGTAGCGCTGGATGAACGGGTAGACGACGACGATGGGCAGCACGGTCAGCACCATCGTCACCGCCTTGATGTTCGCGGAGATCGCCACCGCGTTGGACTCGACCGCGCCGACCGACGTTGCCGAGGTGGCGCCGGCGATCATGTTGCGCAGGTACACGGTGACCGGGAACAGGTCCGCGCGGTCGAGGTAGAGGAACGCCGGGAACCACGAGTTCCAGTTCGCCACCGCGTAGAACAGGATCATGGTGGCGAGCACGGCCTTCGACAGCGGCAGCACGATCCGCAGCAGGATGCCGTAGGTGTTCAGGCCGTCGATCGCGGCGGCCTCCTCCAACTCCGCGGGCAGGCTCTCGAAGAACGCCTTCATGACCAGCAGGTTGAACACGCTGATCGCGTTCGGCAGCACGACCGCCCACATCGTGTTGGTCAGGCCGAGACCGTTGACCAGCACGTAGTTCGGGATCAGGCCGCCGTTGAAGAACATCGTGAACACCGCGACGCCGATGAGCAGGCCGCGGCCCTTGAGCCGGTGCTTGGACAGCACGTACGCGTAGATCGTGGTGAGCACGATCGAGATCGCGGTGGCCGTCACGGTGTAGACGACGGTGTTGAGGTAGCTGTTCCAGAACGCCGGATCGGCCGCGACGAGCTCGTAGGTGTCGAGGTTGAACCCGCGCGGCACCAGGTTGACCTGGCCGGTGCGGATGTAGAGCTCGCTGCTGAACGACTGGGCCACGATGGTGACCAGCGGGTACAGCGTCACCGCGGCCACGCAGAGCAGCACGACCGTGTTGACGACGCGGAAGACGCGGTAGCCGCGGGAGTCGTCCAGCGAGGTGCGGCGGGCTCCCACGGGCTTGTCGAGCCGCTTCGCGATCACCTTCGGGTTGTCGGTCACCACAGGCTCGTCCCCACCACTCGGCGCGAGATCGCGTTGGCGGACAGGACCAGGGTCAGGCCGATGATCGACTCGAACAGGCCGATCGCGGCGGCGTAGCTGAAGTTGTTGGACACCAGCCCGACCCGGTAGAGGTAGGTCGACACGACGTCCGCGGTCGGGTAGGTCAGCGGGTTGTACAGCAGCAGGACCTTCTCGAAACCGACCGCCATGAACGTGCCGGTGTTGAGGATCAGCAGCGTGATCATCGTCGGGCGGATGCCGGGCAGCGTCACGTGCCAGGTCTGCTGCCAGCGGTTCGCGCCGTCGATCCGCGCGGCCTCATAGAGCTGCGAGTCGATTGTGGTCAACGCGGCCAGGTAGAGGATCGTGCCCCAGCCGACGGTCTGCCACACCTCGGAGGAGACGTAGATCGTGCGGAACCAGCCCGGCTCCTGGATGAACGGGACCGCGTCGCCGCCGAAGGCGCGGACGAGCTGGTTGACCGTGCCCTCCAGCGACACCAGCTGCATGACCATGCCGGCCACGATCACGATGGACAGGAAGTGCGGCAGGTACGACACCGTCTGCACGAACCGCTTGAAGTAGCGCGAGCGCACCTCGTTGAGCAGCAGCGCGAGCACGATCGGCAGCGGGAAGGTGAACACCAGCGTCAGCGCGCCGAGCGCCATCGTGTTGCCGAAGACTTCCCAGAAGTTCGGGTCTTTGATGAACAGCTTGACGTATCGCAGGCCGACCCACGTCTCGCCGTAGATGCTCCCGCCGGGCACGAACTTGCGGAACGCGATGACGTTGCCCAGCATCGGCGCGTACCGGAAGACGAGGAAGAACAGCAGCGGGAGGATGGCGAGCGTGTAGAGCTGCCAGTCGCGCCTGAACGCCTTGCGCCACGTGGTCCGGTACCGGCCGGCTTTCGGGGTGGTCATGCCGGCTCCCCGTGGGTGACCGACACGGCGGTGAGCCACCGGCGCGTGTGGTCCACTTCGCGCAGCGGGCCGTCGAGCCGCAGGTCCACCGCTTCGTGCACGTCCGCGCTCGACCGGGACACGCGCAGCTGCACCGCGCCGGGCTCCACCACGCGCTTGCCGTCCCGACCGGTGAACGACGTGACGTCGGCCGGCACGCGGAAAGTAACGCGGGCCGATGCGCCACCGGCCAACTCCACCCGCGCGTAGCCGATGAGCCGCACGACCGGGCGGGTCACCTGCGCGACCGGGTCGTGCAGGTACAGCTGCACCACGTCCGCGCCGGGGCGCGTGCCGGGGTTGCGCACGTCCAGTTCCAGCTCGACCTCGCCGTCCGTGGTCCACGGCTCGCCCGACACCACGCGTACCGGCGACCAGGTGAACGTGTCGTAGCCCAGGCCGTGCCCGAAGGGGAACACGTGGGTCGGGTCCACATTGGACACTTCGGAGCGCCGCCCGAGCGGTGCGGACAGGTAGGTGCCCGGCTGGCCGGACGGGTCGCCCGGGATGCCCAGCGGCAGCCGGCCCGATGGCGACACCACGCCGGTCAGCACGTCCGCCAGGGCCCGGCCGCCGAGCTGTCCGGGGAAGAAGGCCTGCACGACGGCCGCAGCACCCTCGGCCAGGTCGCCGATCGCGTACGGCCGTCCGGTGATCAGCAGCAGCACGACCGGCGTGCCGGTGGCGAGGACGGCGCGGACCAGGTCCGCCTGGGCGCCGGGCAGCCGCAGGTCGGTCGCGTCGCAGCCCTCGCCCGAGGTGCCGCGCCCGAAGAGCCCCGCCAGGTCGCCTACAGCGACGACGCACACGTCGGCGTCCCGCGCCACCGCCGCCGCGGCGGCGATGTCGTCGGCTTCGTCGTTGGCGGCCCTGTCGTCCGTGGCTCTGCCGTCCGTGACTCCGGCGCCGGGCTTCGTGGTGACCTCGCAGCCCTTCGCGTGGGTCACGGTGCCACCCACCGCGTCGCGCAACGCGGAGAGCACGGTCGGGATCTCCAGGCCCAGCCCGGCGTCCGGGTGGTGCACGCCGATGTGCGCGGGGAACGAGTAGCAGCCCAGCATCGCCATCGGGTCGTCCGCGAGGGGGCCGACCACGGCGATTCGCGTGTCGGGCCGCAGCGGCAGGACGCCGTCGTTGGCCAACAGCACTACGGATTCCCGCGCCAAGCGCAGCGCGACGTCCTGCGCATGCGGCGAGTCGAGCCGGAGCTCGGCCACGTCCTCGGGCAGGGGCGACCAGTCCGGGTCGAGCAACCCCAGTTCCACCTTCTGGCGCAGCACCCGGCGCAACGCCCGGTCGACCAGGTCCTCGTCCACGTCGCCGCGCTCGACCGCCTCGCGCAGCGGCGTGCCGTAGCAGCGCACGGTCGGCAGCTCGACGTCCACGCCGGCGGCCAGGGCCAGCGCGGCGGCGTCCGCCTCGTCCTGCGCCACCCCGTGCAGGGTCTCCAGGAACTTGACGGCGAAGTAGTCGGCGACCACCGTGCCCGTGAAGCCCCAGGTGTCGCGCAGCAGGGTGGTGAGCAGCCCGGCGTCGGCCGCGGACGGCAGGCCGTCGATCTCGGTGTAGGACTGCATGACCGACCGCACGCCGCCGTCGCGCACGGCCATCTCGAACGGCGGCAGGACCACGTCGGCGAACTCGCGCGGGCCGATGGCCACCGGGGCGAGGTTGCGCCCGGCGCGGGAGGCCGAGTAGCCCGCGAAGTGCTTGAGCGTGGCGACGACACCGGACCGCTCCAGTCCGCGCACGTACGCCGTGCCGACCGTGCCGACGAGGTACGGGTCCTCGCCGATGGTCTCCTCGGTGCGGCCCCAGCGGTAGTCGCGGGTGACGTCCAGGACCGGCGCCAACCCCTGGTGCACGCCCGCCGCCCGCATCGAACGGCCGATCAGTCCCGCCATCTCGGCCACCAGGTCGGGGTCGAACGACGCGCCCCACGCCGGCGGCGCGGGATAGGCGGTGGCACGCCAGGCGGCGAACCCGGTCAGGCACTCCTCGTGCACCAACGCCGGGATGCCGAACCGGTTGGCGTCCACCACCTGCTGCTGCGAGGCGGCCAGCGACCGCGCCCCGGCCACCGGGTCGACCGGGCGGGTGCCGAACGGCCGGGTGAGCTGGCCGAGCCCGGACGCGATGACCTCCGCCCACACCACGGGGTCACTGGCCAGGTCGTGCTGGTGCGGTGCGACGCCTTCACCGGACGGGTCCGCGCCGACCCAGACGCCGACGAGCTGGGCGAGCTTCTCGTCGAGCGTCATCGCTCCCACAAGCGCATCGACGCGTTCCGCGACGGGCAGGGAGACGTCCCGCCAGACCGGGCCGGGCCGGTCGTCGGTCGTCGGAACGGCACCGCCCCCGGGCGTCACCGGGCCGTCCGTCGTCCTGTTCCTCATCGACCAGGTACCCCCCGCTCACGTCCTCGTGAAGACCGAAACTATCGAGGAACTTTCCGACAGGTCGATCCGGTGGGGAAGACCGTAGGAGGATCTCAGGAAGACGTCAACATCCGCACTCTTCGGCGTCTTCGCAGTTCACAGGTATGAACCGAGGCCGAAGCAAACGTCAATGATTCCTGCGGGAGAGTCGTCACGCCGGCGACCGTAAAGCCGAACCTTTGCGCTCGGTCATCGAAACTTTAGTCCGCTCTACCAGGTCGAGCGAGTCGCGGAAAACGAACGCGAGCGCACTCCGGTCACGCGCGAGGCGGCCGACCTGACCTGACGACATCCCTCGTTCGAGGGCGAGGGTCAGTCTTCCGGGATATCGACCGCGGTGACGACGGCCGGCAGGTTCGGGGTGTGCGTTACGGCCAAGCGTTCCGCGGAGTGGTGGCCGGGGACGGCACCACGCCGGTCATCGGGGTGTTCGACATGCTGTCCGCCTCCGTCGCCGCGCGGCACCACGACGCGTTGTTCGTCTCCGGGTTGGGGCTCGCCGCCTCGCACTACGGGTTGCCCGACATCGGGTTCATCGCCTGGCCCGACGTGGTGGACTTCGTGCGCCGGCTGCGCCTCGCCTTCCCCGCGCACCACCTGCTGGTCGACATCGACGACGGGTACGTCGACGTCGAGGTGGCCCGGCACGTCGTCCGGGCGCTGGAGCACGTCGGGGCGTCCGGGGTGGTGCTGGAGGACCAGAGCCGGCCCCGGCGGTGCGGGCACGTGGGCGGCAAGCGGGTGCTCCCGCTGCGGGACTACCTGGACAAGCTCGACGCCGTGCTGGACACCCGGTCCGACCTGGTCGTGGTCGCCCGCACCGACGCCACCGACGAGGACGGGATGCTGGAGCGCGCGGGCGCGTTCGCGCGAGCCGGGGCGGACGCCGTGCTGGTCGACGGTGTGCCCTCGGTGGACGTGCTCGGGAAGGTGGTCGGCGCGGCGCGACCGGTCCCGGTGGTGTTCAACCAGATCGCGGGCGGGAAGTCGCCGTCGTTGTCGTTGACCGAGTTGAGCGGACTCGGCGTGGGCGTGGCGATCTACAGCACGCCCTGCCTGTTCGCCGCGCAGACCGCGATCGAGGACGCCCTCGCCCGGCTGCGCGCCGACGACGGGCGGCTGCCGGCCGACTCCATCGGGGTCGCGGACTCACAGGCGCTCCTGGAGGACAACCTGGCCCCCCGCCGCGCGGTTCCGGGACCGCGCAGCGGGGCAACCGGGTCAGGCAGCCAGGCGGTCCCACACCCGATGCCGGCCGAATAGCGCCACGAGCCGACGTCTTCGGGCACCAGCCGACCCCGGCACCACGCCCTGCCCGGATCCGGCACAGCCCAGCGCGACCACGGAGTGCCCCGTGCAGCGGAAACCTCGTCAGGTGTTTGGCCCGAGTGTGGTGGAGGTCGAGGGCAGTCGGTGGCGGGACCTGGTGTCGGTCATCGGGCGGGTGGGGTTGCCTTTGCTCCGTGGGATGCCCGTGGAGCGGCGTGCTCGGTGGGGTTGGGCGTGTCGAGTGATTCGACGTAGTGCAGTGCGATCTCGGCGGCGTGGTGCATCGCGGCGCGGGTCGGTTCGGGTGGCTTGCCGAGTTGGAGGCTGGTGACGGCGGCGGCGCTGATGGCCCCTGTCAGTGCGCCGACGATGCTTGCCGCGGTGATCTCGTCGAGGGTGTCCGGGTAGGCCTTGCGCAGTGCCGCGGCGATGCGGGTCTGGGCGGTGAACGTGGTGTGCAGTACGCGGGCCTGGACGGCGGGTGTGGTGACCAGCAGTCGGGCGCGGAGTGCCGCCAGTCCGTTCGGCAGGTCGCCGGCGGCGGTGTTGGCGATCATGCTCGTGGTCGCCTCGGCCAGGACCTCGCGCATCGGCGCGTCGGGGTGGCGTCCCTCGATGGCCTGCACGGCCAGGTCGATCCTCGTGCCGGCGTCGGCGAGCAGCACGTCCTCCTTGGTGGGGAAGTGCAGGAAGAACGTGCGCTTGCTGACGTCGGCGGCTTCGGCGATGTCGGCCACGCTCGTCTGGTCGTAGCCCTGTTCGGTGAACAGGCGGACGGCGGCGTTCACCAGCGCCTGCCGGGTGAGCTGCTTCTTGCGTTCACGACGTCCGACTTCGTCTGGCACAGGGCGAGCATAGTGCACCGCGTGACTCGATGCACCGAGTGCATGAGTATACTGAGTGCACCAATGTTCGTTGAGTGTGGAGAGGGTGTCGTGATGGACGGGTTGACCGGACGGACGGTGTTGGTGACCGGTGCAGGGCGGGGGATCGGCCGGGCGGAGGCGCTGTACCTGGCGGCCCGCGGCGCGAATGTCGTCGTGAACGACCCCGGCGTGGAGATCGACGGGCGCGGCGGGGACGCGAGTGTCGCCGCCGCCGTGGTCGACGAGATCCGCGCGCGGGGCGGGCGGGCGGTGGCCGACACCGGCAGCGTCGCCGACTGGGCCGATGCCCGGCGCATGGTCGAGCTGGCCGTCGCGGAGTTCGGCGATCTGCACGCGGTGGTCAACAACGCCACCATCGAGGTCAACAAAGGGCTCGAACGGCTGACCGAAGCGGAGTTCGACGACGTCGTGGCGGTCAAGCTGAAAGGGACCTTCGCGGTGAGCCGCTGGGCCACGGCGTACTGGCGCGGACAGGTGGACGAAGGAGTCCGCACCGACCGCGCCATCGTCAACACCGCCTCGGGCTCCGGCCTGCTCAACCCGTTGCCCACCCAGACGAACTACGCGGCGGCGAACGCCGGAGTCGCGGCCATGACCACCGTGCACGCGCTGGAGTTGCGGCGGCTGGGGGTCCGGGTGAACTGCGTCAGCCCGTCGATGGTGCGCACCCGACTGACCAACCCCGTGCCCGGCATGGACCAGACACCACCGGACGGGCAACTGGACCCGAAGGACCCCGCCGTGGTCGCCCCACTCGTCGCCTACCTGGTCAGCGAGGGGTGCGCACTGACCGGACAGGTGCTGTCGGTGCGCGGCGGCTCGATCGCGGTCAACCACGGCTGGACGCGCGGCGCACAGGTCCAGAAGGACGGCGACCTCTGGACGGTTCCCGAGCTGGCGGAAAACCTGGCCGGGCTGCCGCTGGAGGACCCGTTCGACCGGCTGGCGACCGCACTCGGCGGCGCCTTGGGCATCCAGGGTCGCGACGAATTCGAGGCGATGGTCAACGCCGAACTCGACAAGAACTGAGAACCGTCGTCGACGCCGGTGAACGCTACGGAGTCACCTTGCCCCCACCGCGCGAGCGGTGGTGGGTTCGTGCGACTTCACAATGCCCGCGATCGCCGCCGCGATGGCCGTCAGGATGGTGAAGATGGTCGCCAGCCCGATGGCGACGCTGTTGATCCTGCCGAAGCCGAACAGGAACTTGAGCTGGGCACTGAAGTCCGTGCCCCGCAGCAGCGGCGCCACGAGGTTCGCCACTATGAACAGCACGCAGAGCCCGCACAGCGTCCAGGCGCCGGAAACCCTGCGGGCGAACGTGAACCCGGCCGCAACCAACAGCGCCCCGGCGGCAAGCGAGCACACGCGGTGTGACGGCCTCGGAGAACGTGCCGAACCTGACCCCTCTCGTGCGCCGACGTGAGCACATTCGCCACGCGTTCGAGGTATTCGGGTTACGCTCGTGCGGGAGACGATCTGCGCCCGATCGTGTCGCGCTGGTTGGGTCCTCGATCGACTCCGTCGGGTCGCGTGAATTCGATGATTGCTAGACTGTACGCAGTGCCGGTGGAAAAATCCTGCGCCCGTCACCGAGTCATACGATGGAACGGTGGATCAGTTGAATCCGGTGCACGTCGAGGAATTCGATGCGATCGTCATCGGTGCGGGTATTTCCGGACTCTACCAGCTGCACCTCCTTCGGCAGTTGGGACTTTCGGTCCGGTGCTATGACGATGCGGGCGGCGTCGGCGGAACGTGGTACTGGAACCGGTACCCCGGTGCGCGTTTCGATTCCGAGAGTGAGAGCTACGGCTATTCCTGGTCGACCGAGTTGTGGCAGGAATGGGAGTGGCAGGAGCACTTCTCCGCGCAACCGGAGAACGAGCGCTACTTCAACTTCGTCGCCGACCGGTTCGACCTGCGCCGTGACATCAGGCTCGACTCCCGCGTGACCTCCGCGCGCTACGACGAGGCCGCGAACCGCTGGGAGGTCGAGCTGGCCGACGGCGGGCGCGCCCAGGCGCAGTTCCTGGTCGCGGCCGTCGGGATGCTGTCCGCGCCGTTCACGCCCGCGTACGAGGGCCTCGACGACTTCGCCGGCGAGTCGTACCACACGGCGCGGTGGCCGGTGGCCGGGGTGGATTTCACCGGGAAACGAGTCGCGGTGATCGGCACGGGAGCCTCCGGCGTGCAGATCGTCCCGGCCATCGCGCAGCAGGTCGAAAGTCTCACCGTTTTCCAGCGCACGCCCAACTACTGCCTGCCCATGCGCAACTCGCCGGTGTCCGACGCGGAGTTCGTGCGCGGGAAGATCCGGGAGCGCGTGCACGACCCGGTCACCGCGGAAAAGCTCGTGCCGAAGGACCACCCCTTCGGGTCGAAGCGCCTGCCCCTGGAAACCGACTACTACAAGACCTTCAACCGGGACAACGTGGAACTGGTCGACCTGCGGGACACCCCGATCGAACGGGTCACGCCGACGGGCATCGAGACCACTGATGCCGAATACGAGTTCGACGTCATCGTGTACGCGACCGGTTTCGACGCCGTGACGGGGGCGCTGACGAGGATCGACATCCGCGGCGTGGGCGGGCGGTCGTTGACCGACGCGAACAGCGCTCCGGCGTACCGGGCGAAGTGCGCCGAGGTCGCCGCGAACGGCTGAGGGCTTCGCACTGAGCTGACCCCGCGACGTGCTTTGTCGGGTTGGGGCCGCTGGACTTGGTGGCCGGGCGGGGGATCGCCCGGCCATCGGAGGTCTTACAGCTGCTCGATCCCCCTGATCTCGACGCGGTTGTCGTGGTAGACGGCTCCGCCGGCCATGTCGGAGTCGCGTTCGTCCACCGTGGCGTTGACCGAGGAGCCGCCGGACAGCTTCGCCCAGTGGCCTTTGGTGGTCGCGGCCACGCCCGGGCGGACGGTGTCGCTGATCGAGACCACGGCGTCGAAGCCGCCGCGGTCGTTGTGCACGTGGGCCGGCTGGCCGTCCTGGAGGCCACGGGCTGCCGCGTCGGTCGGGTGCAGGAGTACACGTGGCCCACCCGACCGGCGGCGTAGCTCCGGGTCGTTGGCGAACGTGGTGTTGAGGAAGTGGTGTGGTGCCACGGAGACCAGGCACAGCGGGAAGCGGCGGGCCAGTTCCGGGTCGGCGACCTCCAAGGCCGGGGTGAAGTCGGGCAGCAGGCCGTGTCCGGCGGCTTCGGCCCGTGCCGACGTGAACTCCAGCCGTCCCGACGGGGTGGGGAAGCCCTCGGCGTAGGGGACGAACGGCTTGGGGACGGTGAGTCGGACGTGGCCTTCGGCGCGCAGCCGTTCCAGGGTGATGCCCTCCATGCTCGGGGCGCCGGAGCCCAGTGCCTGGCGGGCCAGGTCCTCGTCGGAGTCGAACAGGGCGGGCTCGGTCATCCCCATCCGCGCCGCGAGGCGGCGGAACGTCTCCGTGGTGGACAGGCACTCGCCGGGCGGCTCGACCGCGGGTTCGTTCCACGTCACGTACAGGTGGCCGTAGGCGTCCATCAGGTCGGCGTGCTCGGTCTGCATGGTCGCGGGCAGGACGATGTCGGCGTAGTCGGCGGTGTCGGTGGGGAACTGCTCGCAGACCACGGTGAACAGGTCCTCGCGGGCCAGACCCCGGCGGATCGCGTTCTGGTCGGGGCTGCTGGCCAGCGGGTTCGCCGCGATGACGAACAGCGCCCGCACGGGCGGGTCGTCGAGGTCGAGCAGCCCTTCGCCGAGCCTGGTCATGGACAGGGTGCGGGGCTCGGTCGTGCGCAGGTCGTCGCGCAGCAACGCGGCCGTGTCGAGTTTGAAGTGGCCGGACGTGGAGTACGACAGGCCGCCGCCGAGGCGTCCCCAGTCGCCGGTCACGCCGGGGATGCAGGCCAGGGTGCGCATCGTGGTCCCGCCGCCGGCGTGCCGCTGGAGCCCTTGCGTGGCGCGGATGGCCGTGGGCCGGGTGGTCGCGATGCGTTCGCCGAGCGCGATGATGCGGTCGACCGGGAGGTCGGTGATCGCCGCGACGCGCTCGGGCGGGAACTCGGCGATCCGGTCGCGGAACTCCGGCCAGCCCAGGGTGTGCGCGGCCAGGAACGCCTCGTCGGCGCCGCCGGCCCGCACGATGACGTTGAGCAGGCCGAGGGCGAGCGCCCCGTCGGTGCCGGGCAGCGGCGCCAGGTGCTCGTCGGCCTGCGCGGCGGTGCGGGTGCGGATCGGGTCGATGGCGACGACGTGGGCGCCGTCGGCACGGGCGGTTTGGACGAACTTCCACAGGTGGTGCCCGGTGGTGAGGGTGTTGGTGCCCCACAACAGGATCAGCCGCGCGTGGGCGAAGTCCTCGGTGTCCATGCCGGCGGAGGTGCCGAGCGCGTAGGACAGGCCGAGGGTGCCGGCGGAGGAGCAGATCGTCGGGTCGTGGCGGGACGCGCCCAGCGCGCTGAAGAACCGGTGGCCGCCGAAGCCGCCGAGGCCTTGGAGGAAACCCATCGTCCCGGTGCCCCAGTAGGGCCAGATCGCCTCACCGCCGTCGGTGTCGACGATCTCGCGCAGCCGGGCGGAGATCTCGTCGAGGGCTTCGTCCCAGCTGATCCGCTCGAACCGGCCCGAACCCTTGGGCCCGGTGCGGCGCAAGGGGTGCAGGATGCGGTCGGGCGCGGTGGCGCGTTCGAGGTAGCGGTTGACCTTGGTGCACAGCGCGCCGCGGGTGAAGGGGTGGTCGGGGTCGCCGCGCAACGCGACGGCGGCGCCGTCCCGCACGGTCACCACCCAGCCGCAGGTGTCGGGGCAGTCCAGCGGACAGGCGCCGCGCACGAGTCGGTCACCCGGCTTGATCCGGTCAGCGGAGGTTCGTCCCATGCTGGGACCATAAGAGGCCTGGTGGTCAGCGCTGTGCGGAGTCCCGAAGACGGTTGTTCTCGGTGGCTGCGAGGTAGTCGGCCAGGGCTTCGCGGGAGCGGGTCAGGGTGAGGATCTGGTCGTCCAGGGCGTGGAGGCGGGTGCGGAGGCCCTCGACCAGTTCGGGGCAGGGTTTCAGGGTCGGGGTCGTGCCGGTGGTGCACGGGAGCATGAAGGCGATGACCTCGGTGGACAGGCCCGCGCCCAGCAACTTCCTGATCTGGGTGACGGTCAGGACGGCGTCCTCGTCGTACTCGCGGTAGCCGCCGGTGCTGCGGGTCGGTTGGAGCAGGCCCTGGGCCTCGTAGTAGCGCAACTGGTGCGTGCGCACCCCGGTGCGCCGGCTCAGTTCCCCGATCAGCACGTCGGCCTCCCCTTGACCTTCATACCGGTGTGAACGTTCAGGATCGTCCCGTCTGTTCCGACACACACCTTGGGGGAAACGGTGACGAGCGAAACGCCGGTGGCGGTCATCGGGCTGGGGCTGATGGGGCACGCGCTGGCGGGGGCGTTCCTGCGCGCAGGGCACCCGACGACCGTGTGGAACCGCACGGCCGCCAAGGCCGACCGGCTGGTGGCCGAGGGTGCGAAGCGTGCCGACTCGGTGCGGGACGCGGTGGTGGCCGGGTCGCTGGTCGTCGTCTGCGTCGCCGACCACGACGTGGTGCGCGGGCTGCGCGAGCAGATCGCCGACGTGCTCGACGGCAAGGTCCTGGTGAACATGACGACGGGCACATCGGGGGAGTTGCGGGAGGTGGGGGAGTGGGCGGTGTCGCGGGGCGCCGCCGCGTTGACGGGCCAGATCATGGCCATGCCGCAGGACATCGGGACGGCGGAGGCGCTGATCCTGCACAGCGGCTCGCGTCGGGCGTTCGAGCGGCACGAGGCGACCTTGCGGGGTCTCGCCGGCTCATCGGTGCACCTGGGCGAGGACCACGGCCTGTCCGCGCTGTACGCGGGGGCCGGGGTGAGCCTGATGTGGAGCGTGCTCAACGGGTTCCTGCACGGGGCGGCCGTGCTGGGCGCGGCGGGTGTGGAGGCCTCGGTGTTCGTCCCGTTCGCCCGGCAGAACCTCACCACCGCGGCGGGCTGGCTGGCCGGGTACGCCGAGCAGGTCGACCAGCGGGCCTACCCGGCCCTGGACGCGACGATCGAGTCGCACGCGGGCGCGATGGCCCTCCTGGTCCACGAGACCGAAGCCCTGGGGGTCGACGCGGCGGTGCCGAAGTTCGCCAAGGCCCTGGCCGACCGCGCCGTCGCGGCAGGCCGGGGCGGCGAGAGCTACGCCGCGCTGGTCGAACTGCTCCGCAACCCCTGACCGGCCGCCCCGCGGGCCCGGGGCGGCCGGCGGGTGTCAGCGGTACAGGGGCGTGGCAGCCGGGGTCCAGCGAGCGCCCTTCCAGGTGCCGTCGGCGGTGGTGCTGCGACCGACCACGACGCCGTGGTTGTTCAGCGCGACCGGGATGCTGTAGGCCCCGCCCAGCGAGTCGAGGTAGGTGAGTTGCCCGTCACGCCAGAGGAACGCGCGGGTCCACGAGTAGTCCGGCGACGAGGCGTGCCCGAGGATGTCGCCGCGCTCGTTGATCGCGGTCGCCACGGAGTTGCCGGGCAGGCCGAGGTCGACCTGCTTGCCGCCGGCGGGCCACAGCACCGCGCGGGACGCGCCGCCGTCCAGCACCCAGCCGACCGCGTCGCCGCGCTCGTTGAGGGACTGCTCGCCGTGGGCGAGCCGGCCGTTCTCCGACAGGACGGTCATCTCGTCGCCGTCCCAGCGCAGCGCCACCATGCCCCGGTTGGCGACGATCACGCCGGCCTCGTTGATCGCCTCCGGGTCGTACGTGCCGTAGCCCGGACCGGGGGACAGCTTCGTGCACGCGCCGCCGGCGCAGCGGACCGCGGCGAACTCCTGGAAGGAGGCGGAGGCGTAGCTCGCCGCGACGACACCGGCGTTGTTGATCGCGTACGTCGACACGTGATCACCGGTCACCGGCAGTTCCACGTGCCGCTCGCCGTCCCACACCGTGGCGCGCTGCACGCCCCGGGCCGACGTGGCGTACGACATCGGCACGCTGCCGTCGTCGTTGATCACCTGCGCCAGCGCCCACGCGGCTCCCGGCGGGGTGATGGCCTTCCGCTGACCCGCGAACCAGACCCACGGCTTCTGCGTGTCCGGCACGCCGTCGGAGGTCAAGCCGAGCACCCTGCCGCTCTGGCTGATCGCGCCGGCCAGACCGGGGCCGAGGTCGGTCGCACCGCCGCGCGGCGACCACAGCACCGCCCGCGCCAGCCCGTCGCCCTGGGCGCTGCCGATGACCTGGCCGAGGTCGTTGACCCCGGTGGGGTGGTAGCCGAAGTGGCCGGGCAGGCCCGCGACGCCCGGCAGTTCGGTGACGACGTGCGTGGCGGACGCGACCGCCGCGGGAGTGGTGGCCAGTGGCAGGGTTGTCGCGAGCGCCAACACGGCCAGCGACGCGCGTAAGTCGGGCATGATCGCTCCGTTGCGAGTATGTCCTGGAGTGGTACTGGATCGATCAACGGTAATGCTCGCGCGTGTGCGGCGGTGTCGGCCGGACAGCGCAAAGGTCCGCGGAACCCTTGCGCCGCACGGAGGTTCGAGAATCGTGGAGCCGTGGGAGCCGTACTCGGCGACCGACGGGGTGGTCAGGCGACGAACTCGGCGAGCTGCGCCTTCGTGGCCGACGCGTCCCGCAGCCATTCCAAGGTCGCGGTCCTGAGGTCGGCGATCACCTGTCGCTGCCAGTCGACCACCTCGTCCGGCGGCTCGTTCCTGGTGCACACGGTGATCGGGAGGCTCTCGCCCCGGTTGAGCGCCTTGGTCCCGGTGAGGTGCAGTGGTTCCTTCTCCGCGCCCGTGCGCTTCTCGATCTTGCCGTCGGGCAGGATGTTCAACGCCCTGGGGTGCTTGGTGCTGATGTCGACGTCGGTCCCGTTGTCGATGAGGTGCAGGTGCTCCTTGTCCCTGAAGTAGTCCGCACCCATGCCGGGGACCTGGAGGGATGCCAACCACAGGTAGATGTGGCGGTTGGTGTTCTTCTCCTTGTGGATGACCCAGTCACCCCACTCGTCACCCTCGGCCTCCCGCAGGATCGTCTTGAACAGCCATTCGCCGAACGGGAGTAACTCGCCTTCCGCGTCGCTGCTTTCCCGGTAGGAGATCTTGCCGCTGACCGCACCCATGTGGGCTCCTCCTCTGAAGTGGCTACCGGCCGTATCGGTCCCGTGTCGCCGGTGTTACCGGACCTCGGAGTGGCGGGCCGGGGTCCGGTGGCCGGGCATGGGCGTGTGCGTGGCAAGCTGCCACCCGGTTGGAGCAGCCGATGGGGGAGTTGTCATGGGTATGACGCTGTCGTTCACCAGGGTCACGCCGGAGGAGCTGGACCGGGCGTTCGAGGATCCCGACCTGGCGGAGGAGTTCGTGGAGGACGAGAGCCGGCCGTACTGCTTCCTGGAGAAGTCGTGGGCCGGAATCGGGTTCCTGATGCGCGCGGCCGGTGTGGACGTGGACCTGTACGAGGACGGCGATCCGATCGACGAGGAAGCCACGCGGTGGGGCTGGAGCGCCCCGATGGTGGCCAGGACCGCGAAGGCCCTGAGCGCCGTGCCGGTCGAGGTGCTGGTGAGCCACTACGACCCGGCCAAACTCAGCGCGGAGGGTGTCTACCCGATGCGGAACATGTGGGACGCCGACGACCTGGAGTACCTGCGGGAGAACTACGTCGACCTGGTCGAGTTCTTCCAGGAGACGGCCGCGGTGGGTGGCGCCGCGATCCGGGACTTCAGTTTCTGATCGACTTCCCACGGCGAGGGCGCGACGGCCCGAAGGCACTGTCCGGGGAGACCCCCGGACAGTGCCTCGAGGCGCTCAGTACTTGGTGTAGCTGACCGAGTCGTACCGGGCGGTCAGGGTCGTGCCGGGGTACACGAAGGGGCCGAGCCAGTTGTCGACGCCGGTGCCGGGCCACAGGTTGGCCATGATGCGCTGCGGGCGGGTGGGCAGCGGGCCGCGGGATCCGTTCTCCTGGTGGACGAGGCGGCCGTCGACGAACCAGTTGATCGTGCCCCTGTTCCACCACTCGATGGCGTAGGTGTGGTAGCCGGCGGAGGCGTCGAATCCGAGGTTGATGATCGTTTCGTGGCCGCCGACGCCGTTGGTGAAGTAGTTGGTCTGCATCTGGTAGGTGTTCTTGCCGAGGATCTCGACATCGATCTCGTCCCAGGGCTGGTTGTCGCTGGGTCCGGTGTAGGTGAAGAAGGACGTCACCGTGCCGGGGCGCTTGACGGCCATCATCCGCACCTCGAACCGGCCGTACGAGTACAGGTCGTTCGAGCGGAACTCGCCGGAGGCGTAGGGCTTGCCGGAGCAGCCGCCGGGGCACGTGGCCTTGTCCAGGTTGAGGCCCGTGACGCCGCCGCTGTTCCAGACGTGGTCCGCGCGCCAGCCGACGTTGAACATGCCGCCGTTGCTCCAGCCGTCGGCCTTGTGCCAGCGGTTGGTGTCGAACCAGTTGAAGTGGTCGACGAAGCTGCCACCGATGGCGGCGTGCGCTGCGGGGGAGAGTTGGACGGCGGCCAGGACCGTGGTCGCGGCGAGGACGAGCGTTCGGATCAGGCGCTTCATTGGCTGCTCCGGTTTCTGGAGGCGACTTGCGGCGGCGGCGCACCGGGGGCTCCCGATATGAGAGCGCTCCCACATTTGTGATCGGTGGTCCGCCCTGTCAACCCTGGGAGAACCCATCGACATCGTCTCGTAATTTGCGGGCTTCGCGGCGCTGTGTGGTCGGACAGATCCGACAAGTGGGATAGCCTTCGTGCAGATTGAGGGTGACCTATGAGTGAGCTCGACCTGGGCCCGTTGAGCCGTCGCGGCTCGGCCCTGCTCGACGACAGCACCGGTCCGGAACCACACGAACGGGCGATCGAAGTACTCGAACAGGCCGTCGCGGCGGGTGAGCACGGCGCCGCCCGGTTGTTGGCCCGCGGTTACCTGGAGCGCGGCCGGCTGATCGAGGCCCAGGAGCTGCTCGGACCCCTGGTCGCGGCCGGTCGCGAGGACCTCGCCGACGTGCTGGCCGACGTGCTGGCCGACCTCGGGATGACCGCGGACGCCGAGGCCGCGTACCTGGTGGCCGTCGCGCGGGGCGACAGCAAGGCGATGAACAACTACGCGTTGTTCCTGGCCGAGGAGGGCCGCGTCGACGAGGCGGTCGCGATGTTCGAGCGGGCCGTGGACCTGGGCGACACCCTCGCCCCGGCGAACCTCGCCCGCACCCACCTGCACGACCGGCACGACGCCGCCGCGGCCCTCGTCGTGGCCGAGCGGCACCTCGACCGGGCGAAGCCGACGACCTACTGCGCCCTGGCCGAGGTCTACGCCGAACTCGGTCGCCTCGACGACGCCGAGGAACTCCTGCGCGGGGCCGTCGACCTGGGTGCGCAGCAGGCGCACGTCGAGTACGCGAAGTTCCTGCACCGCCGCCGGGACGACCTGGTGGCCGCCGAGCGCGAGTACCGGCTGGCCGCCGACCTCGACGAGCCCGCCGCCGGCTACCACCTCGGCGCGTTCCTGCTCGACCACGGGGACGAGGACGAGGCCGCCGACGTGCTGGAGCGGGCCGCGTCGTGGGGCGACCTCGACGCCCGTCGACTGCTGGACACCGAGTTCGAACTCGTCCCGGACCCCTGAGCGCAGGTGTGCGGGGCTCGGTCCTGCGCGCCGATCAGGGCGACCGGGGGCCTCTGGCGAGGTCGGGGTGGTTGCGGACGAGGGCGGCGACGCCCGCGGCGGAGGCCAGGCCGCAGGCGGTCAGGACCGCCGCCGTCCACCCGCCGGCGTTCGAGGTCTCCCCGGCCACGCCCAGGCCGATGACGGCGCCGGTGACCGCGTTGAGCAGCGTCTGGCACGCCACCACGAGGTCGGGCGGGCCGCTCGCGTACGACAGCTGGACGAACCACGCCCCGACGAGGAAAGCCGCGACGAGACCCGCCGCCGACAGCACCGGGACACCGCCGAGACCGTCGAACCGCACCGACACCGACACGTGCCGCAGCAGGACCGCCATCAGGCCGTACGCGACACCGGCGGCGGTGGCGAGCAGGACGGATCGGTGGATCCCGTGCCGCGCCAGGCCCAGCACGCCGAGCAGCCCCACGACCAGCACGACCACGCTGCCCGCGTGCAGCGGTGCCCGGTCCGGCAGCCGAGCGTCGACCGCGATGCGCGAGACCACCGCGACGAACGACCCGACCCCGATGACGGACACGGCGACCGCGAGCCAGAACGCCCCGGTCGCGCGGTGCCTGCCGGTGTGGACGTTGATCATCGCCACGATGGGCATGGACAGCGCGGCGATCGGGGCCACCAGGGACACCGGCGCCAGGGCCAGCGCCGTCACCTGGAGCACCGCCGACCCCGCGAGCAGCAGGAAGCCGTGCCGCCACCGGGCGTTGCCGGCGAGGGCCGGCAGCTTGCCCAACGTGAGCCCGGAGGTCGACTCGGCCCGGACGCCTTGGTGCTGCCACCAGCCGCCCACCGCGCTCGCGGCCGTCGCGACCAGCGCGCACGCCACGGCGAGCGACCACATCAGACACTTCCGCACACGGTCATCGAAGGCACCTGTCCCGAGGCGACCATCCTGATCGGTACAACGACGGCGACGTCCCAATCGTTTCCGCCGACTGACGGGCCGCGTGGTACGGACGACTGCGCACAGTCACTAAGCTGGATGGGTGCGTAGCGAGGACGTGATCGCCGGCCGGTACCGGCTCGACGAGGTCGTCGGCGTGGGCGGTATGGGGCAGGTCTGGCGGGCCACCGACCTCGAGTTGCGCCGGGTCGTCGCGCTCAAGCTGGCCACGACCGGGGACGGTGAGGTGACCCGCCGCGAGGCGCGGATCGGGGCCGGGCTGCACCACGCCAACGTGATCTCCGTCTTCGACACCGTCGTCGACCGCGGCAGGCGCTGGCTGGTGATGGAGTATCTGCCCGCCCGCAGCCTCGCCGAGATCTGCCGGACCGATGGCCCGATCGACGCCGACCTCGCCACCCGGATCGGCGCGCAGATCGCCACCGCGCTGTCGGCCATGCACGCCAAGGGGATGGTGCACCGCGACATCACCCTCGCCAACGTCCTCGTCACCCCGGACGGCACGGCGAAGCTGGCCGACCTGGGCGTGGCGATGTGGGACGCGGTCACGTTGACCGGCAGCGCGAAGGACGCGGGCACCGCCGGCTACCTGGCACCCGAGGTGCTCCGGGGCCACCGCGCCACCCCGGCGGCGGACGTGTACTCGCTCGGCGTGACGCTGTCGGCCGCGTCCGAAGGGCGGATCGACAAGCGCTTGGCGGGCATCGTGGCCGCGCTGACCGAGCCCGACCCCGCCCGCCGGCCCCGCGCGGACAAGGCGGCGCGACTCCTGGGCGCTTCGCCCGGGGCGTCGAAGCGCACGCTGGTGACGGCGGGTGTGGCCGTGGCGCTGGTGGCCGTGCTCGGGGTGACGCTGTCGGGGTCCGGCGGTCCTCCGAACAGCGCGGCGTCACCCGCGACCGCGCCGCCCGGCACGCTGGTGTACGGCATCGGGGACCAGATCGGCACGGCGATGGAGTCCGAGTTCGTGCGGGAGACGCCGGTGACGATGCTGACCACCAACTACCACAAGCCGAGCGATCTGGAGAAGATGGCGTCGTGGCGGGACAAGGAAGTGCCCGACGCCTACGCGCGGGGGTACGCGCTGCACGTCGTCGTGGCGGATTGGGAGATCGACGATCCCGAGGTTCCCGTCGACACCAAGTACGGCCCCGACTGCGGACGCCCTTACCCGCTGACGCCCGCGTTCGGGGAGCACATGCGTGCGCTAGCGCGCATCTTCGCCGGTAAGGCCGACGATCCGCCCTTGTACGTCACGGTGTTCAACGAAGTCAACAAGATGGCGTGCGAGGACGGCGCGTACGCCGCCGGCCCGGCGTACTACGAAGCGTTGCAGGACAGCTATCTCGACGTCCGGCGGATCATCAAGGAGACGGCCCCGAACGCACAGGTGGCAATGGGCTGGGACGCCTACCAGGTCGAGGACGACCACCCCGAGACCGGTGGCGGCCGGTCCATGTTCTCGCACTTCGCCCGTTCGCTGCGCGCGTCGGACTACCAGGCGGTGGTGGCCAAGCAGTCGTACGGCAACGTCTACCAGGTGCGGCAGAGCATCCGGATGCTCGGCGAGTACGGCAAGGTCATGGTGGCCGGCTACAAGGGCACCTCGGGCGAGGTCCTCGACATGGACGTCCGGATGCTGCTGAGCGACGAGTCGATCGCCGAACTCAACCGCGCCGGGCTGTTCGCGTGGAACTTCAACAACCAGCGCGAGTTGGTGGGCGACAGGGGGCCGACCCTCGACTTCGTCAAGAAGACGATTCGCCGCACCGGCCGCGAGCCACGCTGAACCACAGTGTCCACAGTGGATGGCGAGCGGTTTGGTCAGTCACTGGGCATGATGGCGCGACGCTCGACCACGCTCGCGGTCGCTCCTGTGGCGTCGAGCAGACGGGCCAGGACTCGTCGGGCCGCGTCGGCGTCGTCGGCGCCCGCCAACCTCGTGAGCCTGTCGTCGAGCTGCCGTCGTATCCGGCGGCTGTCGTCGACGAGTTGCCGGCCTCGGTCGGTGAGCCGGGCGCGTCGCACCCGGCTGTCGGCGGGATCGGGCACCCTCGCGACGTAGCCGAGGCGCTCCAGTTCGAGCAGGTGCTTCGAGGCCGCCTGTTGGGTGACGTCGAGGAGGTCCGCGAGTTCGGAGACCGTGGGCGCCCCGTCGATCAGGTGCTGGACCACGTACCCGTGGGAGTTGCGCACACCGGCGTGGCCGGTCCGGTGCAGCTCCGCCAGGAACGCGCTGTTCGCCGAGCTACCCGCCAGCCAGGCGAGGGTGGCGATGTCGATGTCCGCCGGGTCGAGTCGGGCCACGGCGCCCACTATGCGATTGACAACCAAGGTTGTACAACTAACATTGTGCTTATGGCTCGTGACCCGATCACCGTGGCGACATCCCTGCTCCGGGCGCTTGAGGCGGGACAGCACGGCGAAGACCTCCGCGAGTACTTCGCCCCGTCGGCGACGACCACCGAGCACCCGAACCGGCTCAAGCCCGGAGGCGCCCGCATGACCCTGGACGAGATGCTCGCGGCTTCGGAGGTGGGTGCCGGGCTGCTGTCCGGCCAGAGGTACGACGTGCGCTCGGCCGTCGCGGCCGGGAACACTGCGATCCTCCGCCTGACCTGGAGCGGGGTGATCGCACGTGACGCGGGCACTTTCCACCGCGGTGACGAGGTCGTCGCGCACATCGCGCAGTTCGTCGAGACCTCCGGTGGCCTGATCACCTCGATCGAGACCTTCGACTGCTACGAACCATTGGGCTGGCGTTGATGCGGTGGCCGTCGGCAGCGGACGTTCCGCCTGGTCGTCCCGGTACCGTGCCGGAAGGGGTGCCGCGCAGCGCCACCAAGGTGGACTGGGCAAGGACTTCGACCGATCCCGACCACGAACGCGCGGCGGGCCGGTACGGCCTCATCGATGCCCTGTTGGCGGCGGGTGTCGATGCGGCGCACATCCTCCTGTACTACGACCGCGACACACACGCCGCGGACTGGGTCGTCAACCCGCAACGCGGTTTCAGCGTCGTGCTGACCGACGACACGGAGAGCTACGCAGGCTGGATCGAGGGACCGTGGCCGTTCGTCGCGATGTTCAGCGGCCCGGACGGCATCGTCCGCACGGAGGTCGATCTCTCCCTCGACCCTCTTCTCACCCAGGCCATCGCGTGGTGCGCCGACCACCGCGATGTCCCGGAACCGCCGCTGCCCTGAATCACCGGAATCCCTCGCCGCAGTGCCGTACCTTCAGTGGTGAGATCCGGTGCACAGCCCTGTTGGACCCGTCGCGCTCGGAGGTGTTGGGATGATCGCCGCCATCGCGGGCGTGTGCCTCGCCCTGTTCCTGACGGCCGCCACGCTCATCCGCCTGCGCGGCCGGTGGGCGGTTCCCGGGACGGTCGGCCGGGCGCTGCGCTGGACCGGGGTCGCGGCGACGGTCGGCATCGCGGTCGCGTTGCTGCCGGAGATGTCCGGCGACAGCGGGAGCGCCACGGCGTACCTGCTCGGGGTGCCGCTGGTCGCCGCGGCGGCGGTCGCGGTCGCGGACCTCGCCGGCCGTGCCGTCACGCTCGTCACGACGGTCGTGGCACTGGTGATGGCGGCCTGGGGCCTGATGCTCGGCCTCGGACCCGGTATCTACTTCGTGCTGCCCGCGCTGGTGTTCGGGATCGCGGCGCTGACCTCGATCCGACCGCGCGGCCTGACGACATCGAGCACCTGAACCCGCTGCCGCCCGGAAATCGGTCGAGCGTGGCTATACCCCGAACTTCGTCCATTGCCCCTCGGAGACCACCTCGACGGAGCCGTCGACGACCTTGATGGCCGTCTGTTCGTCGATGGCGTAGGCCGGAACACCGATGTCGGCGGCCCACCGCTCCGCGTCCGCCAGGGTGTTCGTGGGGAAAGCCTCCAGGTGTGGGAAGATGGAGAAGTCGACGACCCCCAGGGTGCGGTCGTCCGGCGCGGCCGACCACTCGACGAAGTACGTCCCGATCCGGGGTGTCATCACCATGCTCCCGGCACTCACCCCCACCCAGACCGTGTCGGGCAGCGAAGGCAGCAGCTCGGCCAGTCCGGACTCCCGCATCCAGTGGCACAGGTAGGTGGCGTCGCCGCCGTCGACCAGGAGCACGTCCGCCTCCCGGACCCAGGGAACCCACCGCTCCGCGCCGATGGTGGGCAGCGCCGTGAGCTCGAGGACACCCAGCGACGCCCAGCCCAGGCCGGAGAAGTGCTGCCACAGGGGCTCGGCGGCGACGAATCCCCGCACCGATTTCGGGCCGCACATCGGGTGACCCCACTGCGCTGTGGGGACGCAGAGGGCGTGGCACTCGGAGATCGGCTTGCCCAGGAGCTCCACGAGCGCCGAGTGGATGCTCGGGTTCGTGACACCGCCCGAGGTGAGCAGGAGCTTCATGAGGTGCCTCCGAATGCGCGCGCGGTCGCCGGCGTCCCCACTGACCGCCACCCTCCCGCCCGACCGGCTACGGGCGGAAGATGGTCAGCGTAGTCGGGCCGGTGAGGCTGGAGATCCCGGCGCCGGCGCATTGCAGGGCGTCCGGCGTCACGAGTGCGGCCACCTGTTCCGCGCTCGCGGGGGCGAACGTGCCGCTGGTGATCAGGCCCGTGTTGGTGATCACCGCCTGACCGCCGATGTCGCTGACCGTCCAGTTGTACGCGAACGTCGTAGGCGCGGCCAACGGGTTGCTCCACGTGTAGGTGCGTGACGCCGCCCCCGCGCTGAGGAGCGTCGCGCACGACACCGTGTCCGTGAACGTCTGGCCGTACGACCCACTGGGCGCGCCGAGGTTCGTGCAGGTGGGAAAGAACCCGGTGAGGTTGCCGGTCACGACCCGCGGGGTGTTGGTGATGGGCGGGTCATAGGTGACCGCCCACGTGCCAACACAGACCTGGTCCACGGTGGCGGCCTGAGCAGCACCGGTCGTGGCGAACAAGCCGCCCGCCGTGGTCAACACCAACGCCAGGAAAACACCGAACCTCCGCGACATGACACCCAGCCCTTCATCGATGGTTCCCCGACTCCCACCTTGTGTCGTATCGGATTCCACGTCCCCCCGGACACCGCTGTTCAGGGCGGCCTGCCCGCAGGCGGTGCGACAAACGCACCCCGCGCCGCGACGAGCGAATGCGGCGCGGGGTGCGCGATGGTACGACTTGTGCGTCTTACGGATCCGCTAAACCCAAGGCTCCCAAAGCACGAAGTTGTGCTGACGGGTGCTTGAGCTCGTGCCGTCGGCGTAGTGCGCTGTCACGTGCAAGACGTAGTCGCCGTAGACGGGTGGTGCGTAGGTGATCGTTGCTCGACCGTCCGGGCCGGCGGTGACGGTGTGTTCCTCGCCTGGCTGGTAGTCGATGTCGAAGCGGTAGGTGTAGCTGATCGCGCCTGGCCTTGTCGTCGCGAACGTGAAGTCGCCCGGCTCGCCTGCGGGGATCGTGTGGTAGTCCTCCGGGTATTTCTCCGACGTCACCGACGGCACGTCGAAGATGGTGAACCAGTGGGTCGAGGTGGCGGAGACCTGGCCGGTGGCGGTTCGGGTGGTGACGGTCAGGGTTTGGTCGCCGGTTCTGGTCGGTGTCCAGGTGATCGTCGCGGTGCCGTCTGGGCCGACCGGGACCGTGGTGGTCGTGTTGTCCGCTGCCGTGTAGAGGAATTCCGTGGCGCCCGGGTGGTTCGAGGTGAAGGTGAAGGTGCCTTCACGCCACGGGGAGTACGCGCCGGCCGGGAAGTCCGTCGACGTGATGGTCGGGTTGTCGTAGACGCGGAACTGGTAGGTGGAGTAGCTCGACACCACTCCGGTGGCGGTTCGGCTGGTGACCGTCAGGTACTGGTTGCCCGCGTGGGTCGGGGTCCAGCGGACCGTCGCCGTGCCGTCCGGGCCGACCGGGGCGACCGCGACCAGGTCGTCGATGCGGTACTCGAACTCCGTCGCGCCCGGCTGGTTGGACCGGAAGGTGAAAGCGCCCTCCCGCCACGGGCTGTCCGGCCACGTCGGGAAGTCGGTCGAGGTGATGTCGGGGCTGTCGTGCACCCACCAGTTCGCGCCGCCTTGCGCCGACCACGTGCCCTCCGCGTTGCGCACTCGAGCCCGCAGCACGAGGGTGCCGGTGCGGTCGATGGTGTGCTGGACCTTGGTGGGGCCGGTCGGGGCGGCCGGGACGGTGTACTTCACCGTCGGCGCGTGGTCGAACCAGTACTCGTACTCGACCGGTGATGCCATGCTGGTCGTGAAGGTGAGCGTGGACGGACGGGCCGGTGAGTTGCCCGAGATGTCGATCCACGGTGCGGCGCCGTCCACGTAGACGCTGAAGTACCTGGTCTCCGAGACACCGCCCGACGTGTCGGTGCTGCGCACCCGCAGGGCGTTCACGGAGTTCGCGTCGCTCGCCAGCGGTGCCCAGGTGAAGCCGCCGGTACCGTCACTCGCGGCGGGCACCGTCACGGGCTCGGTGTCCGGGCCGTTGTAGCGGGAGAACCAGTAGGTGTAGGACGCGACGTTCGCCTGGCGCGGCGTGAACAGGAACCGGGTCGTCGAGCCCACGACCATGCGTCCCTCGGAGGTGATCACCGGCGCGGTGTCGACCAGGAACCGGTGCTCGCGTTCCGGCGACGACGCACCCGTTGACGACGTGCTGCGCACCTTGAGGATGTTGTAACCGCCGTGGGTCGGGGCGTGCGTGATGCTCGCCTTGCGCGCGGCGTCGGCCGGCACGGTCGTCTCCGGGCCGTCGTCGAAGCGGTAGGTGTAGCTGACGACATCGGTCAGGTTCGAGGAGAAGTCGAACCGGCCGGGGACGCCCACGCCGCCGTTGGGGTTGACGTACAGGTCCGAGTAGAGGTCCGACCACACGAACGGGCGATTTTCGAAGATCTCGAACGAGTAGGTGTCGTACTGCACCCCGCGGTTGCCCGCGCGGTCCACCGCCCGTGTGGAGACGTAGTCGTAGCCCGTGCGGGCCGGGGTGTAGGTGATCGTCACCGGCTCGCCGGGCGCGGCCGGGGTGACCGTGGTCCAGTCGCTGGAGCCCTGGAACCGGTACTCGTAGGCGACGACGTCCTCCGACGGCGAGTCGAAGGTGAAGTCGCCGGGCACGCCGTACCCGCCACCCGGCTTCCACCCGCGCGGGTAGACCTGCGACGACACGACGGGCGGTTCGGGGCTGGTGCGGTCGATCGTGAAGTAGCAGGGCGCGGTCTCGGCGGAGGCTGCGGTGCCGTCCAGCGCCCGCACGGTCCACGCGTGCGTGCCGTCCACGGGGAACAGCCAGTCGTTCGCCTGCGTCAGGACCTTGCCGTTCTCGCCGGCCGGCGCCTGGACCACTTCCCGTGCGGCCGGGTCGGCGACGGGCCAGTGCGCGAACTCGGCGCTGAGCACGTCACCGGGGTCGGGGTCGCTCACCGTCGCGGAGAACAGCATGCGCTGGGCGTCGTTGAGGCGCGCGGGGTTGAGGTACGTGCCGGGCGCGGTGGTGGCACAGCCCAGGTCGGGGTAGATCTGCTGGCCGGTCGGCGTCGCGGGCGGGCGGTTGTGGGTCACGACCAGCTTCAGGTCGTTGGCGACGGCGCGCCCGTACGGCTTGGCGGCCTCGTGCTCGGCGGGCACGCGCAGTCCGATGGTGATCGCGTCGTCGCCGCGCTGCACCGCCGCGGTGATCGCGGCGGTGACGTCGGTGCCGATCGGCGCCGGGCACTGCCCCGCGACAGGACCCTCGGCGGCGAGGAGCTCCCGCTCCCGGGGCGGGCGCAGCCACGACGAGCGCGAGGTGAGTTCGTCGGTGCGCCACACCTGGACGGCGCGGACGGCGCAGTCGGCGGCGCGGGTCTCGGCGCCGGCGAGCTTGGCGGACAGGACCGAGGCGCCGTCGACGGCGGTCAGGTCGAAGCGGAAGTAGGACCGGGTGACGTGCAGTCCGCTCCCGGCTCCCACCGGCGCGTCGCCCGCCGGGTTCAGCCGGACGTGGGCGGGCGCCGCGCGGTCGATGTAACCCCACTGCGCCCGGGCGACGGTGGTGGTCGGCACGTAGTCGTCGGCCGACGCGGGTGTGGCCGTGAGCACGGCCAGGCTGGTGCTCGTCAGCGCGATCGTGCCGATCACGCGCACGGCTCTTCGCCACGTTGTCATCGTGAAACCCCCTGGGATCGCTTACCCCGTGTGGCTGAAGCATCGCAGTGGCATACGCCGACCGAGAGCCGTTCGGTGAGTATGGGCGCTTCAGTGGTCGCGACACCGCCGACCGGCCCAACGAGGATGGTGTGTTCGGCGTCTTCGTCTTTGGCCGTCAGGCGTTCGAGCGGGCTCGCGTGCGGGCGTTGCGGGACTTGAGGGCGCGGCGCTCGTCTTCGCTCAGGCCGCCCCAGACGCCGGCTTCCTGGCCGGACTCCAGTGCCCACGCGAGGCAGTCGGAGATCACCGGGCAGAGTCGGCAGATGCTCTTCGCCTCGGCGACCTGCGACAGCGCGGGACCGCTGGTGCCCACGGGGAAGAACAGCTCGGGATCTTCTTTGCGGCACGACGCGTAGTGCCTCCAGTCCATGATTCTTCCCTCCTCGCGACGCGATGATGACGGCGGCGGCAGCGGCCACCGACGGGTAGACGGCAAGGACAACGGTGCACCGGCATGCCCTGCGCAGCCAACGGAATTTCGCCAGGGCGGTCCGGTGTCCGCCAGGTCGGGCGTCGCTGGTCCCGGAGGGCGGGAGGTGGCATGGCGGAGACTGGTCACCTGCCACAGTGGACGGACAACGCACCTCGTGCGGGTGGCGGGCCTGTTCCGGCCGGACCTGCTGATCGAGGTCGATGCGGTCGCCGCGGTCGCCGCACGCTGAACGGCAACGATCACCGTCGTGGCGGATCGCCGTGCCTGGCCACCGGAGGTAGCGTGACGAAACCCTGCACCCTGGAGGCTTTCGTGTCCCGAACCGGAAGATCGTTACGCGCGATCGCCGTGGCCTTGGGCGGCTCGGCCGCCCTGCTGGCCGCCGCACCCGCCGCGTCGGCCGCGCCCGCGGTGGAAGTGCTGTGCGAAACGGGCGGCAACGCCTACATCTGCGAGGTGTACGTCTCCGGCGCCGCCGGCGCGACCACCATCCAGTGGGCCAAGAACGGCACCGCCATGCCCGCCTACGACAACATGTCCTACGTCTACCAATCGTGCCGCGGCGGCACCTACCTGACGCTGACCGCGACGGTCACCGACAGCACGGGCGCCGGTTCCGACTCGTTCTCGTTCGTCTGCTCTTCCGCCCCCTGGCCGTAAACCGGCGAACCGGTGTCGAAGACGGCCGGACCCCGGGGAACGACGACGCGCTCCCCGGGGCGTTCCGGCAACGATCAGCTACCGCCCTCCTGGACGAAACCCGACTCCGGAGCTCCCGACCGGACTTCCCGCCCCTGATCGACGGAGCCCGCCGGCGGCGCCGGCATGCTCACGCACTCCGGCGCGGCACCCTTGATCAAGGCGGCGCCCAGGGAGACGCTGGTGGACGACTGAGTCGCCGCCAGCAGCATCGTGTCGCCCTCGGGGATGTCGTCGGCGTCGAACGTCAACGCGCCGCCGCCGCTCCCGTCGGCGTCCGCGGACATCCCGCTGCCCCGGACGTCGTGGTCGACCGGCAGGTCCTTCATGTCGACGCACCCGTCGCGCACCGGGACCGCCACCGCCCGCACACCCAGCCTGCGCAGTTCCTCGTTCGCGCCGGTCACGCCGGTGATGTCGGTGATCGACACCCGCACCACGCCGTCGGCGTCCTTGCTGACCGCGTAGGCGGCGACGGACCCGCTGGTGAGCAACGTGCCGGTCAGCGCGACCACGCCCACCGCACCCAGCGCCGTGCCGCCGACGCCCAGCGTGCGGCCGACCCGCCGCCGCCCGCCGGCCACCGCGCGGTCCGGCACGGTGTCCAGCGCCGACCCGTGGCTGCGCATCAGGTCGTCGAAGAGCTGATCCTCGAACTTGGCCATCATCGTTCCATCCCTGTCGTCTTCCGCAGTTTCGCTCGGGCCCGGAACAGTCGGATGCGCACCGCGCCCGCCGAGACGCCCAAGGCCTCGGCGGCTTCCTTCGGGCGTAGGCCGTCAAGATCCACCAGCTCCACGACCTCGCGGTCGAGCCGGGGCAGTTCGGCCAGTCCGGCGAGCAGCGCGGCCCCCGCCCGCTCCGCGTCGATCCGGTCGACGAGGTCCTCCAACGCGTCCGCGTCGAGCACCCGCTGTCCGGCGACGCGCCGCGTGCTGTCACTGCGCCGGCTGTGCGTCTCGCAGTGCGCGGCGTACACCCGGCTCGCGATGCCGATCAACCACGCGCGGGCGCTGCCGCGGGCGGGGTCGAAGGTCGCGAACGAGGTGATCGCGCGGACGAAGGTGTCCGCGGTCAGGTCGGCCACCGTCTGCGGATCGGCGCTGCGCCGGGCGAAGTAGCCGGTGATCATGCCGACGTGCGCCCGGTAGACCTTCTCGAACTCGGCCGCAGCGCCCGCACGTCTCCCCGGCGGGGGGTGGTGAAGTGGCTCCAACTGGTCTGCCACCGCATCTGCCGTTGTCTCGCTCACACCACATGGTTGCGAGGTTCGGGCAAACCCGTTACTGGAGACCGAGCGGCGGGTCGGCTACCGCAGTTGGTCGTCGGTGTAGTACCCGGACTCGACCAGGACCTTGTGGTAGTTGCCCCTGTCGACGATCACCGGGTTCAACAGCATGGCCGGCACGACCTTGACGCCGTTGTCGTAGTCGTTGAGGTTGTTGACCTGCGGCGTCCGGCCCTTCAGCACGGCGTCGGCCATCTTCGCCGTGGTGACCGCCAACTCGCGGGTGTCCTTGTAGATCGTCGAGTACTGCTCTTGGGCGAGGATGGACTTGACCGACCCGAGTTCGGCGTCCTGCCCGGTCACGACCGGGAAGACGGGTCCGTAGCCGTGGCCCTTCAACGCGGCGAGGATGCCGAGGGAGATGCCGTCGTAGGGCGAGAGCACGCCGTCGACCTCGGTGCGGCGGTAGGTCGTGGCGAGGAGGTGGTCCATGCGCTTGCGGGCCGTCTCGCCGTCCCAGCGCAGTGTCGCGATGGTCTGGAAGTCGGTCTGCCCGCTGCGCACGACCAGCGTGCCGGCGTCGAGGTACGGCTTGAGCACGGACATGGCGCCGTTGAAGAAGAACGTCGCGTTGTTGTCGTCGGGCGAACCGGCGAACAACTCGATGTCGAACGGACCCTCCGACGGCCCCGGACCGCCGTCGGCGGCGCGCAGCCCGAGCCCGGTCAGCAGCGACTCCGCCTGGTTGACCCCGACCCGGAAGTTCTCGAACGTGGCGTAGTAGTCGACGTTGGGGCTGCCGCGCAGCAGCCGGTCGTAGGCGATCACCGGGATGCGGGCGTCGGCGGCACGCTGGAGTGGTTCGGTGAGCGCCGCGCCGTCCACCGGGGCGATGATCAACAGCTTGGCGCCCCCGGCGATCTGCTCCTCGATCTGCCGCACCTGGGTGGCGACGTCGTTCTCCGCGTAGCGCAGGTCGACCTGGTGCCCGTGCTCCTCCAGCGCCCGCGAGATGTTCTGGCCGTCGTGGATCCACCGCTCCGACGAGGTCGTCGGCATGGTCACGCCCACGAGCGCTTTCGCGGTTGCCCCGCTCCGCTGATCGGCAGTCGTGGCCGACGCGCCGCACGCCGTCACCAGCAACACGGCCACGGGCACCACGAACCTCGACAACCCCATCCCAGCTCCTCGCACAGATCACCGTCGGTGTTGATGCACGCCACGGTGTGCGAGGCGGACCGCGACACGATCTTGGTGTGACCCGTGCCACGAGGATGTGAACGCTAACAAGCCGGCTCGGCCAGATCAAGCCCTTCGTCGCGCCGGGCGAAGGGCGGTCCGGGTCGAGCGGTGGGGCCGGGAGTTCGCGCCGCTGTCAGGCCGCGCCGATGCGGTTGCGGTAGGACTCGAAGCGAGTGGCTAGTTCGGTTGCCCTGGGCTCGGCCTCGGACAAGGGCATCGTCTGGCAGTCGTAGCCCAACTCCGTTGTCAGGACCGACATCGAACCAGGTTCGAAACGAACTGTTCCGGAAGAGTCGATCGACGTGATGCCGTCTTCCCGTTGGCCGGATTCGTTGATTGCCACCGCCTGGGACAACGGCAGGGACCGGGGGAGTGCGGTGGTCACCCCGCCGTCGGCTGTCAGCGCCACCGGGTAGCCGCCTGCCAAGCCGTTCGGGCCGGGGGCGTGGACCAGGGCGTCTCGGTGGTCTGCCAAAGGCTCCAAGAGGCTCAGTGCCGACGCCGCGGTCATCGCTTGACCTGCCATGCCGCCGGTTCGGCGGTACTCCAAGGGGAGACGCTTGAGCAGGGACGCGATGTCCAGGCGGTCGGTTGCATCGACGCCGGACAAAGCGATGGTCAGGCTCATGCCGGCCGCACCGGGGTCGCCTGCTCGGGAGAGCCTGTGGGAGACGTAGTGGTGGGCCACCAAGCGCACGTCCACGTCGTCCACGGGAGCGCCCAGCAGGTCGGCCGCCGCCACGCGGATGCCGGGGACGTTGTTGGCCACGTTGCCGATCCCCACGTCCGGGGACAGGCCGACCGCGTGGAGGACCGGGTGCACGGCGTCCGGGTAGGCCGCGTTCACCACGACCGCACGGCTCCCGGCCATCCGCACGGCCAGCATCGCCTTGTGCACCGGAACCAGGTGCATCGGCAGCCAAGGACCGAAGTTCGCCGCGTACAACCGCTGGAAAGCGTCCGACGGCAGCGTGGTGATCACCCACCACGACTGGAAGCTCGCCGCCAGGAACAACACCTCCGGGTCGAATTCGGCGATGCACTCGGCGGTCCGCGCCACGTCGTTCAAGTCGGTCACCGCGTACGACACCTCGGCCCGGTACCCGCGTTGCAGGCTGCTGAACCGGCTGAGGTTCGCCGCTCGCAGCGTCGCCTCCTCGTCGCGGCCGACCAGGCGCACCCGCCGGTCGCGCGGGCCGTGCGCCAGTTCGTGGAACACCCGGCGGCCGAGGTCGCCGGCTCCCAGGACCATCACCTTGCCCATGTCGGGCTCCCCCCGTGCACCAGTTCCGGCAGCGACCGCATCGACGAGAACGTGGGCACGCCCGCGCGGTGCGGCACCGCCACCGGGACCACGTTGAACTGGAGCACGCGCATGCCGGCCGACAACGCGGCGTCCACGCCGACCGCGCTGTCCTCCACCACCACGCACCGCTCGACCGCCACGCCCTGGTCACGCGCGGCCCACAGGAACAGCTCCGGGTCCGGCTTCCACGACCCGACCTCGTAGGCGGAGTACAGCCGGTCGCCGAAGAAACCGAGGATGCCGCACGCGCGCAGCCGGTCCTCGATGATCTCGCGCGGGCTGTTGGACGCCACGCACGTCGTCACCCCGACCCGCCCCAGCGCCTCCTCGACGCCGGGCACCGCCTCCAGCGTCGAGCCGATCAGCTCCCGGCACTTCGCCCGCACGATGGCCACCGCGTCGGGCGGCGGCGGGCGGTCGGCCATCCCGGCCATCAGGTCGATGCACTCCTGCACCCGCTTGCCGGAGAACAAAGCCGTCGCCTGCTCCGGGGTCAGGTGCACGCCCATCAGCCTGCCCAGGTGGGCGAGCGCGCCGTCCTCGGCGTCCTGGGTGTCCACCAGCACGCCGTCCAGGTCCAGGATCAGCAGCTCGACGCCCTCACTCGTAGTCAATCCAGTCCACCTCCTCGATCGCGGCGACGGCCGCCGCCAGCTCGTCGTGGGTGTCGACCAGGCCTTGGAGGGCCGCCACGTGGCTCTGCGTGCCGATCCGCCAGTCGGCCGACGCGCCGGGCGCGGACAGCACGGTCACCCGGTCCACGTGCGGTGCGCGGCGCAGCTTCGGCACCCCGTGGATCGCCTTCACGCGCCGCGCCGACGCCGGCGGCAGGACCAGGTAGTTGAACGCGATCGGCCCGTCGTACCGCGGGTCGAGCTCGACGTCGGCGCCCACGGCGGACCGGACCGCGACCGCCGCCGGGTCCGAAGTGGACGATCGCACCGCCAGGTCGTCCACCCACGCGCCCAACCGCCCGTTGACCTCGATCACCCGCGGACCGTCGGCGGTCAGCTTGATCTCCACGTCCGCGACGCCGCGCCGGATGCCCAGCGCGTGCACCGCCCGGCACGCCAGGTCCTCGACCTCGCGCACCTCGTCGTCGGGCACGACGGACCGCCCGCCGTAGCCGCCGCGTTCCCGGAACGGTTCGGCCAGCGAGAACTTGCTCGTCACGAACACCGGTCGCACCAGGTCGTCGTCGGCCACGCAGTCCACGGCGATGTAGTCGCCCCACGGGTGCGGCGTCGGCCGCCCGACCAGGAACTCCTCCAGCATCACCGACTCCTCGGCGGCCAGCGCCCGCGCCGCCCACTCCCGGCACTCCTCCTCGGTGCGCACGAGGGTGGTGTTGCGGCTGCCCGCCCCGAGCACCGGCTTGATCACCGCGGGCAGGCCGACGTGCGCCACCGCTTCGTCCACGTCGTCCACGGAAGTCACGGTGTGGAACCGGACCCCCGGCACACCCCGTTCCGCGAACCGCGCCCGCTGCCGGTCCTTGCGGGTGATCGCGTCGATGTCGGCAGGAGCGTGATAGGGCAGGCCCAACGCCTCGGCCAGGACCGTGGTCGGCCGCAGCTGCGGCTCGCTGAACGTCACGATCCCGTCCGGCCGGTGCGCCTTGAGGCTGACGGCGTCCGCGGGCACGACCGCGCCCAGCAGCTCCAGCGTGGGCAGCATGTCCCGTGCGTGCGGGCTGTCGGCGACGGCGAACACCAGCTCGCAGTCGATCTCGGCGGCGGCCTTCGCGATCCGGGTCGGCGCGAGGCTGCCGGTGTCGTACACGACGGCGAGCTTCACCGCAGCACCTCCGTGAGCTTGGCCCGGTCGGTCTTGCCGTTGTCGTTGAGCGGCAGGGAGTCCAGGTGCCGCACGCGTTCGGGCACCATGTGCAGCGGGACGCGCCCGCGCAGCCACAGCTCCAGGTCCGCAGGCGGCACGGGTTTGCCGGTGTAGCCCGCCCACAGCCGGGTCTGCCCGTCGACCACCACCGCGACGGCGGCGGCGGAGACGATGTCGGGGTGGCGGTGCAGCGCGGCGTCCACCTCGCCCAGCTCCACCCGGTGGCCCATGACCTTCACCTGGTGGTCGAGCCGCCCCCGGTGGACCAGGTCGTCGCCCTCCCACCGGACGCGGTCGCCGGTGCGGTACCAGAGATCGCGGGTCACCGGCCCGGACTCGTGCACGACGGCGGGGGAGCCGGGCTCGTAGCGGACGAACCGGCCCGCGTTCTCGCGCGGGTCCAGGTAGCCGTCGAACCGCTGCGGCCCGCGCAGCACCAGCTCGCCGTCCCGCGCGGGCAGACCGTCCTCGCCGAGCACCACACCCTCCGTCGTCGGGTAGAACCGTCCGATGGGGACGGTCGCGCCGCCCGCCCACGCCGAGCGGTCGTCGGGCACCTCGTAGGCGGTGCAGGTGATGGTGACCTCGGTGGGGCCGTAGAGGTTGTGGAACCTGCTGCCGGGCGCGACCTCCAGCCAGGTGTCGGCGTCGCGCACGGTCACCGGTTCCGCGCCGAACAGGCCGTGCCGCACGGTCTTCACCCGGCCGCGCGGCAGGTTGCCCACCTGCTCGGCCACGCGCAGCACGGACGGCACGGAGAACCAGTGCGTGAGCCGGTTGCCGACGATGAAGTCCACCGGCCGGTACAGGTCTTCCTTGTCCGGCACGACGAGTGTGGCCCCCGCGCCCCAGGTGACGAACATGTCGTAGGTGGAGGCGTCGAAGGTCAGGCCGAACACCTGCGAGTGCCGCGCGTCCTCGTCCACCTCGTAGCGCTCGATGTTGTAGCCGACGTAGGGCGCGATGCCGCGGTGCAGGATCGGCACACCCTTGGGCTGCCCGGTCGAGCCGGAGGTGAACAGCAGGTAGGCCTCGCGCTCCGGGTCGTCCGGGAGGTCGGGCAACGTCCCGTCGCCGTGGCCGTCCAACCCGACCACGGCGGGCCGGAACCGCTGGGGCAGCGCGGAGAACAGGTCCGCGCCGGGCTCCACGAGCGCCACGCGGACCCCCGCGCGCTGCACGATGTCGAGGTTGCGGTCGCGCGGGTACTCGGGGTTGATCGGCACCACACACGCGCCCAGCCGCTGGATCGCCAGGTACCCCGCGTATCCCAGGAAGCTCTTCGACGTCACCAGCGCGATCCGCGACGGCACCTCGCCGGGCAGCGCCGCCACCGCCCGCGCCAGACCGAGCGCACGCTGCTCCAGCTCGGCGTAGGTCCACGAGCGTGCGCCGATGACGAGCGCGGTGCGGTCCGCGAACTTCCGCGCGGACCGCTCGAACCACTGGTAGAGGGTGTCGGTCACCGTTTGCCTCCGGGGTGGCGGGAGATCCACGTGCGTTCGAGGTTCGCGACGAGGTCGGGACCGTGCAGCAGGCGGGCTTGCTCCAGCGCGTACCAGGACAGGTACCGGCGGAACTCGGCCTCGGGTTCCTCGTGGCGGCGCAGCATCCGCCGGTTGGCCCGCACCGCCGGGTCGGCCAGCGCGGCGGCGGCGGACGCGACCGCGTCGGGCAGCCGATCCGCGTCCACCACCTCGTCGCACAGCAGCGCGCCCTCCGGTGTCCCGGCGTCCACGCGGCGGTCCCGGAAGATCATCTGACGGGCCAGGCGGGCGCCGACGGCACGTGGCAGCCGCAGGTTCGCCGCGCCGGGGATGATGCCCTCGCGCAGCGCGGGCAGCGTGAAGTACGCGTCCCGCTCGGCCACCACGTGGTCGAACACCAGCAGCAGTTGCGCGCCGCCGCCGATGGCGAAGGTGTCCACCACGGCGATCCACGGCTTCTCCACCGGATCGCCCGCCCAGCCGGCGTCGTCGACCACCAGGCCGCGCAGGATCTTGTTGATGTAGCCCAGTTCCCGGCTGAGGAAGAAGTCCAGCAGGGAGATCTCGCCCTGGTACAGGCGGGTCAGGTTGATGCCCGCGCCGAACACGCGCCGCCCGGCGTAGCGGGGGTGCCGCATCGGCCCGCCGCGCAGCACGCCGACCTCGGTGGCCTCGTCCAGCAGCACCAGGTCCACCGCGACCTCCAGCGCCGCGACCACCAGGTCGTCCTCGGCGTTGAGGAACGGCAGGTTCAGCAGCGTCACCTCGGACACCCCGGCCTCGCGGCGCACGGTGACCACGCCGAGGTCGGCGAACCCCGTGGCGCGGAACGCGGGCAGCGCCACCAGCGCCCGCGGGGTCGGCCGGCGCATCGACTCCACCAGGTGGTCGCCAGCGGCGGCGTCGCCCAGCAGGCCCCAGAAGAAGATGCCCAGGTCGACCTCCCGGCCCTCCTTGTCCGCCTGGGGCAGCCCGCGTTCGCGTTCCTGCTGCGCCTTGGTGGGCACCAGGCCCGGCCACAGCTCGGTGGCCTGGTCCACCAGGTCGTGCAGGCGCAGCGGGGCACGCCCGCCGTCGGTCAGCTCGGCGTGCACCTGCCCGGCGTGCCGGGCCATGAACCGCTTGCGCACGCCCCGCGCGGCGTCGGTCACCGCCTCGGCCGCGCTCCGCTGGGCCTGGTCGCGCTCGCCCTTGGGCGGCAGGGCCGCCAGGTCGTCCTCCACGCGCGCCAGGAACGCGGTCAGGTCCGCGCTGTCCTCGTCGAAGCCGCGGCCGAGCGCGGGCGCTTGTCCGGTCACCACTGTCCGTTCCCCCAAGGCCGATTCCCCCCGCGACTCACCCGCGCTGCTTGGCCTTCTCGCGCAGCGCGTGCCGGCGGGCTTGGCCGCGCGCGGCGGCCTCCTCCGGCGCGGGTTGCGCGCCGCCTCCGGTCAGGTGCTCCGCCATCGCCTGCACCGTCGGGTGGCGGAACAGGTCGATCACGTCGATGTGCCGGTCGAACACCGTCCGCAGCCTTTCGGTGAGCCGCACCAGCAGCAGCGAGTCGCCGCCCGCGTCGAAGAAGTTCTGCCGCCGGCCCACCACCCGGCCGAGCACCGCCGTCCACGCCTCGCTCACCGCGCGCTCGGCGTCGGTCAGCGGTAGGTCGGAGGCGTCCTCCTCGACGGTCTCGGCGAGCAGGCGCAGCACGGCGTCCCGGTCGGGCCGGCCACCGGGCAGGGTGGGCAGCGCTTCCACCGCGAGCACGCGGGTGGGCACGGTGTAGTGCGGCAACCGTTCGGCCAGCCAGTCCCGCAGGCCGCGCACCGCCGACACGGCGACGGCTTGGCCCTGCTCGGCCGTCACGGCGACGGCGACCGTCTGGCCCTGCTCGGCCGTCACGGCGACGGAGAGCGCTTGGCCTTGCTCGGCCGTCACGGCGACGGCGACCGCGCGGCCGTTCTCGTCGGCCAGAGCGACCGCGCGCCGCACGCCGGGGTGGGTGGTCAGAGTCGACTCGACGGCGTCGAGGTCCACCCGTCCCACCCGCCGCACCAGGCGCACCGCGCCGTCGGGGGTGAGCCGGGCGCGGTCGCCGGTGTCGAAGAGTCGGACGCCTTGGTAGGTGCGGAAGCGGCGCTCGGTCAGGTCGGGCTCGTCCAGGTAGCCGCGGGCCAGGCCGTGGCCGCCGATCCACAGGTCGCCGGTCATGCCCGGGGGCAGCGGACGACCCCGCTCGTCCAGCACGAGGGCGGCCACTCCGGGCAGTGGGCGGCCGTCGACCAGGGCCACGCCCGTCTCCGGCGTGACATACCGCATCGCCGCCGGAGTGTCGGTCCCGCCGGCCGCGAGTGGGGCGAGCAACCCGAACACGTCCCGCGGCGAGGGGACGGGCAGGCGCAGGGAGTTGGCGAACGCCCGGTGCTCCACGACCACCGCGTGCTCGCCGTCTGCGGTGTGCAGCACGAAAGCCGGGTCGCCCGGTGCGACGGCGGCGGCCGGCGCGCTGGCGGTGGCGCTTGGCGCGGGAGCAGCGGCGGTGGCACCCGGCGTGGCGGGCCACCGTTCCAGCCGCACTGCCGAGGTGAACACCGGTTCGGCGTTCTCGTCGGCCAGCACCACGTCGACACCGCACTGCTCGGCCATCGCGCGCAGCAGGTAGGGCGGCAGCGCCGGGTCCAGCGGCACGGCGACCGCGCCCGCCTTGAGTACGCCCAGCAGCGCAGCGGGCAGCATCGCGGACGTCGCCGCGCACACCGCCACCCGCGCGCCGGGCACCACGCCCAGCTCCGCCAGCTTCCCGGCGACACCGGAGGCCACGTCGTCCAGCTCGCGGTAGGTCCAGCGCACGTCGGCGTCCACGGCCACCGCGTCGGGCCGGTCCACCGCCCACCGCGCCACCAAGTCGTGCACGCACCGCTCCACCGGCTCGGCCAGGGGCGCGGGCGGGGCGACCCCGATCGTCCGCAGCTCCGACACCCGCGCGTCCGGGTGGTCGCCGACGTGCCGCAGCACGACCTCCAGCCGCTCCAGCATGGAGTCCACAGTGGACTCGTCCAGCAGGTCGCGCCGGTAGTCGAACACCGCTTCCAGGCCGCGCGGGCTCTCCAGCAGCCCGATGTTCAGCTCCACCTTCATGGTGTCCAGCCGCATGAACCGCAGCGTGAACGTCGTCTCGCCGACCGCGCGCGGTGTGGGCTCGACATCGTGGTTGAACATCACCTGGAACAGTGGGTGGTAGCCGGGGTCGCGGGTCACGCCCAGGTCGGCCAGCACGTCCTCCAGCGGCAGGTCCGGGTGGTCGACGGCGTCCAGCACGTCGTCGCGCACCCGGCGCACCACCTCGGCGAACGTCGGGTCGTCACCCAGGTGCGTGCGCAGCACCACGGGCTTGATCAGGTTCGCCACCAGGGCGGCCTGCGCGGACGTGTCCCGCCCGGCCAGCGCCATGCCCATCAGCACGTCGTCGTTGCCGTAGTGCGCCAACAGGACGTCACACGCGGCCTTGAGCGCCATGTACGGCGTCGCCCGCCCGACCCGCGCCACCTGCCGCACCCGCTCCAGCACCGACAGCGGCATCAGGCGGGTCCGGCGCGCGCCCCGATGGTCGGTGACCAGCGGACGCGGCCCCACGTAGGGGAGTTCGACCGCGACGGGCGCGCCGGCCAGCCGCCGCACCCAGTACTCGCGGTCGTCGCCGACCGGCGGCAGGTCGCCGAACCGCGTCGGCAGCTCGGGCAGCTCCTCGCCCGCGTAGAGCGCGACCAGCTCGGTCATGAACACGTCCAGCGACAAGCCGTCGATGACGATGTGGTGGGCGTTGACCACCAGGCGGTGCCGGTCCGGTCCCAAGCGCAGCAGCAGCACCCGGAACGGCGGCGCGGCGGCCAGGTCGAACGGCTCCTGCCCGAACCGGTGAGCATCCTCCTCGTCACCGTCCACAGCGGACAGCTCAACCAGAGAAGCAGGCTGCACCACGTAGTGCCCGTCCTCGACGCGGGAGCGCAGCGGCTCGTGCCGCCGCACGATCTCCCCGACGCAGCCACCCAGCAGCGCCACGTCCAGCGGACCGGCGACGTCCACCGCGAACGGGTGGTTGAAGAACGGGTCGCCCGGCCTGATCCGGGACAGCGTCCACAGCCGGCGCGCGGCCGGCGGCAGCGGGATGCGGTCGGCGGTCACGGTGTCACCTCCTCCACCTGGCGCGCCCGCCGGGACGGGAGCGCGGCGAGCAGCGCGCACGCCAGCAGCGCCACGCCCGCGTACACGATCGACCCGGCGATGCCCAGCCAGGACCCGGTCACCGCGCCCAGCGCCACACCGACGACGAGCCCGGTGGTCATCAGCGAGTTGAGCAGGCCCACCCCGCGCCCGCGCAGCGATTCCGGCAGGTCCCGCAGCACGGTGTTCGCGATCGGCACCTGGAACAGGCTCGACCCGAGCCCCGCCACCAGGCACCACGCCACCACGGCGGTCAAGCCGAGCCGGTCGTGCAGCCAGCCGGTCGGGGCCAGCGCCAGCAGGGACACGCCGAACAACGCGATCGCGCCCGCCAGCAGCCCCCGCACCGGGAACCGGCGCACCAGCACCGGCCCCACCAGCGCGCCCAGCACCGCGCCGCCGCCGAAGAACGCGTGCGACAGGCCGTACTCGGCGGGCGGCAGGCCGAACACGGTCAGCAGCTGGGCGTTGAAGTTCGTGGTGAACAGGCCCAGTACCACCATCATCGGCACCAGGAACGCGAACAGGAACCGCAGCGACGGCACCCGCAGCGTCTCGCGCAGGCCCTCGCGCAGCGACGCCCAGTACCGCTGCGGCACGCCGGTCGCCACCGGCACGGTCTTCAGCACGCCCATGCTGCCCAGCAGCACCGCCGACACCACGAACGTGGCCGCGTTGATCACCAGCACGGAGGGCACGCTGCCGATCGCGATCAGCACCCCGCCCAGCGCGGGTCCGAGCAGGTTGAGCGTGTGGTTGGTGCTCTGGAACAGCGCGACCGCGGGCGGGATGGCGTGGTCGCCGACGATGGCCGGGATCGCGGCGATGCGGGCGGTCTCGAAGAACGTCTTGGCCAGGCCCTCCAGCAGGATCAGCGCCAGCAGCAGCCACGCCGAGCCCAGCGCCGGGATCATCGCCAGCACGATCACCACCCGCACCAGGTCCGAGCCGACCAGCAGCACCCGCTTGGGCAGCCGGTCGGTCAGCGGCCCGGCGAACACGCCGAGCACCCCGGTGGGCAGCAGCTGGGCGATGATGACCAGCGCGATCAGGGCGGTGGGCGCGTCGGTGAGGGTGGCGGCGACGTAGATCAGGGTGACCCGGGCCATCGCGTCGCCCAGGAACGACGCCACGACGGCCAGCCAGTACCGGATGTAGGTGCCGTCCTTGAGCAGCTCAAGCACCGGAGGTCACCTCGCGCAGCACGGCGGCCAGCGTCTCCACCAGCGGCGGCCGGATCACCGTGTAGTGGTTGCCGGGCACTTCGCGCACCTCCAGGTCGGTCGCCAGGTGGCGCCACGGTTCGTACTGCTCGGGTGGTTCGTCGGCGGCGCGCAGCAGGGTGACGCGGCCGGCCAGCGGTTCGGGGCGGTAGGGCCACAGCAGCCGCAGGTTGGCCACCCACAGCTCCAGCACGGTGCGCATCTGCCCGCGGCCCGCGTCCGGCGGCAGGTAGTCGCCCGCGCGGGCGACCTTCAGCAGGTGGTCGACCTGCTCTTCGTCGGTCATCGCGCGCAGGTCGTCGAGGGTGTCGGTGTGGTCCCACTGGAGGTTCGCCGCCACCGCCTGCACGATCTGCGCCCGCTCGGGTTCGGGGCCGTCCTCCAGCGCGGGCGGGTGCGACTCGATCAGCACCACGGACACCTGTTCGCCCCGCCGTTCCAGCTCCTGCGCCACGGCGTAGGCGTTCGAGCCGCCGTAGCACCAGCCCGCCAGCGTGTACGGGCCTTGCGGTTGCACCTCGCGGACCAGGTCGGCGTAGGCGGCGGCGCGTTCCTCGAAGGACGCGAACGGGGCGAGCCCGTCGACCGGGGGCGGCGAGGCCAGCGCGTACAGCGGTCGTTCCACCGGTTCCAGCAGCTTGGCGAACGGCATGTAGCAGACCACCTCGCTGCCCGCCGGGTGCGCGAAGAACAGCGGCGGCACGTCCGGCGCGCCCGCGCGCAGCTCCACCAGGTGCGGCCGGTCGGCTTCGCGGTAGCCCTCGCGCAGCATCCGCGCGAACCGCTCGACCGTCGCGCCCTGGAAGATCGCCGCCATCGGCAGGGTGCGGCCGAACCGCCGCTCGATCTCGGCGATCAGCCGCAGCACGAGCAGGGAGTGGCCGCCCAGGTCGAAGAACCGGTCGTGCAGGCCGACGGGACCGGAGCCCAGCACGTCCTGCCAGACCTGGGCCACTTCCAGCTCCACGGGGTCGCGCGGGGCCACGTAGTCGTCGCCGCGCTCGACCGATGGCGCGGGCAGCGCCTTGCGGTCCACCTTGCCGCTGGTGGTCAACGGGAACCGGGCCAGGTTCACCACCGCGGCGGGCACCATGTAGTCCGGCAGCGACTCGCGCACCAGGGCGCGCAGGTCGGCGGCGCGCAGCTCGGCGTCGGTCTCGACGTAGCCGACCAGCCGCCGGTCGCCGGGCCGGTCCTCGCGCACCACGGCCACCGCCCGCTTCACGTCGGGGTGGTCGGCCAGCCGCGCCTCCACCTCGCCGAGCTCGATGCGGTACCCGCGCAGCTTCACCTGGCCGTCGTCGCGGCCGAGGAACACCAGGCTGCCGTCGGCCCGCTGCCGCACCCGGTCGCCGGTGCGGTAGAGCCGGGCGCCGGGCGTGCCGCCGAGGTGGTCGGGGACGAACCGCTCCGCCGTGGTCGAGGGCCGCCCCCGGTAGCCGCGCGCTACGCCCGCGCCGCCCAGGAACAGCTCGCCGGGCAGGCCCACCGGCACCGGCCGGAAGTGGTCGTCCAGCACGTAGACCTGGGTGTTGGCCAGGGGAGTGCCGATCGAGATCACGCCCTCGACCAGCCGCCAGGTGGTGGACCAGATGGTGGTTTCGGTGGGGCCGTACACGTTCCACGTGCGGCCGGGGGCGAGCCGGTCGGCCAGGGCCCGCGGCAGCGCCTCGCCGCCGACGATCGCGCGCAGCCCTTCGCCGTGCTGCCATCCCGCTTCCAGCAGCAGGTGCCAGGTGGTCGGGGTGGCTTGCAGGACGGTCGCGCCGACGTCGGCCAGCAGTGCGGCCAGCGCGCGGCCGTCCTGGGCGACCTCCCGGGGCACGACCTCGCACCGGCCGCCGGTCGCCGGCGGGCCGAACAGCTCCAGGCCCGCGATGTCGAACGACACCGACGTGACGGCCGCGAGCACGTCGTCGGGGCCGAACCCGACCTCCTCGGCCATCGCCGCCAGCAGGTTCACCACGGCCCGGTGCGGCACCTCGACGCCCTTGGGCCGCCCGGTCGAGCCGGACGTGTAGATGACGTAGGCCAGCCGTTCGCCGAACGGCTCGGGCCGCTGGTACTCGGCGACCCCGACGGGCAGCTCGGTCAGCACCATCAGCGCGCCGGCGTCGGCGACCATCTCCTCCCGCCGCCGCGGCGGGTGGTCGGGGTCCAGCGGCAGGTAGGCGGCACCGGACAGCAGCACGCCCAGCAGCGCCACGACCAGGTCGCACGACCGGGGCAAGCACACCGCGACGACCTGTTCCGGACCCGCGCCGCGCTGCTGGAGCACGCCCGCGACCCGTTCGGCCTCGGCCAGCAATTCGCGGTAGGTCAGGCTCCGGCCCCCGGAGGACACGGCGACGGCGTCGGGCGTGCGCTCCGCCTGCCGCCGCACCATCTCGTCCACGGTCAGGTCGGTCTCGCGCTCGACCGCGGTGCGGTTCCACTCCACGACCTGCCGGCGGGTCTCTTCCTCGTCCACAAGGGACAGTTCACTGATCGGGCGCTCCGGGTCGGCGACGGCCCCTTCCAGCACGCGCGTGAGCTGGTCGGCCATCCGCGCGATGGTCGTCTCGTCGAACAGGTCGGAGTTGTACTCCAGCAGGCCCAGGAAACCCGGCCCGGCCAGCGTCTGGTCGTCGAAGAAGCCCAGGGTGACGTCGTCCTTGGCGGTGCGGTTGTCCAGCAGCAGCGATTCCTGGGTCAGGCCCGGCAGCTCGCGGCGGCGCTCGTGGTGGAAGTCCACGAAGATGAACGTGGTCTGGTAGACGGGGTTGCGGCTGGGGTCGCGGTCCACCTCCAGCTCGTCCAGCAGCACCCCGAACGGGGTGTCGGCGTGGTCGAACGCGCCGACCATCGTGGTGCGCGCGGCCTGCACCAGCGCGCGGAACGGCATGTCCGGCTCCACCCGCACGCGCAGCGGCAGCATGGTCAGGAAGTAGCCGATCAGCGGCTCCGTCTCCGGCCGCGACCGGGTGGACGACGTGGTCGCCACGACGATGTCCCGCTGCCCGGTCAGCCGGTGCAGCAGCAGTTGCCAGGCCGCCAGCAGGGCCACGTTCACCGTGACCGACTCGCGCCGGGCGAAGTCGCGGACGGCGGCGGTGAGCTCGTCGGTGAGCCGGAACCGGTAGCGCGCCCCGTTGAACGTCTGCACCGGCGGTCGGGGCCGGTCGGCGGGCAGCTCCAGCGCCGGCTCCGCGCCCGCCAGGTGCCGCCGCCAGTACGGCAGGTGCCGGGTGGCCACCTCCTCCTCGATCCACCGGGGCTGCCACTCGGCGTAGTCGCCGTACTGGATGGGCAGTTCCGGCAGGTCGGGGTCCCGGCCCTCGGTGAACGCGGTGTAGTACTCGGCCAGCTCGTCGGCGAAGATGCCCAGCGACGCCCGGTCCCACACCAGGTGGTCGATCACGCCGAGCAGCAGGTGCCGCCGGGGCGCGACGCGGTAGAGGATGACGCGCATCAGCGGCCCGGTGGCGATGTCGAAGGGCACCCTGGTCTCGTCCTCGGCCCGCCGCAGGGCTTCGGCGTCGTCGGGCGCGTCGACGTGCCGCACCACGACGTCGGGTTCGTCGTGCACGACCGCGACCGGGCGGTGGCCTTCGACCTGGAACGTGGTGCGCAGCGACTCGTGGCGGCGCACGAACGCGGTGATCGCCCGTTGGAAGGCGTCGGCGTCGAGGTCGCCGTCCAGCCAGGTGGCGAAGAAGATGTTGTAGGCCGGGTCGGTGGGGTCGAACTGGTGCAGCAGCCAGATCCGCTCCTGGTCGAGGGTCAGCCGGTGCCGGTCGCCGGTGGTGCGGCGGGGGATGCCCGCCGGCGTCGTCGGAGTGCGTTTGAGGCGCTGGTCGAGCAGGGCGCGTTGCGCCGGGGTGAGCCGGGCCAGCCGGTCGGTCAGGTCCGTCACGATCGGGCTCCTCGGTAGCGGTCCTTCAGCTCCGCCAGGTGGCGCAGGCCGTCCAGCACCACCTCGGGTTCCAGGCCGAAGTCGACCAGGCACGCGACCTCGTCCACGCCGAGGTCCACCAGGTCCTCCACCAGCGACTCGGCCTTGTCGGGCGTGCCGAGCAGGGCCAGGCTCTCGAAGTAGCGGTCGAAGCTCGCGGCGAGCATGGCCTCGCGGCCCTCGTCGTCCAGGAGGTTGAACTCGCTGTCGAAACTGCCCTGCTGGGCCAGGAACGTGCGCAGGTAGCCGATCAGCGGGTCCCGGACCAGCTCGCGCACCTCGTCCTCGTCGGCGCCGAGGAAGGTGTGCACCATCGCGGTGACCACGCCGTCGGTGTGCCCGGCCTCGGCCAGCGCCTCCCGGTAGGCGTCGATCTTGTCCTTCAGGTCGGCGGGCCGCATCGCGACCAGGCCGGTGAGCACGTTCGCGCCGATCCGCCCGGCCCGCACGAAGGTGTCCACGCTGCCCTGCGAGGAGATCCACAGCGGCAGGCGCGGTTGCCGGGGGCGGGGGAGGGTGCGCACGGCCACGCCGTCGACGTCCACGGTCTCGCCCGCCCACAGCCGCTGGACCAGGTCGATGGCGTCGAACATGTCGTCCTTGCGGGACTTGTGGCCCGCCCGGCCGTTCGGGGCGATGACGAAGTCGTCGGGGTGCCACCCGGAGGCGCAGGCGATCGCCACCCGCCCGCCGGACAGGTTGTCCACCACCGACCACTCCTCGGCGATGCGCACCGGGTGGTGCAGCGGCACGGCGACGCTGCCCGCGCGGATCTGCACCCGCTCGGTGGTCACGGCCAGCGCGGCGGCCAGCACCGACGGGTTCGGGTACAGGCCGCCGAAGTCCACGAAGTGCCGTTCGGGCACCCATATCGCGGAGAACCCCTCGCGGTCGGCGACCTGCGCGCTGTCCAGCAGCAGCCGGTAGTTGTCCGCGCCGGCCTTGGAGCCGTCGCCGGAGAAGAAGAACAGGCTGAACTCCATCGTGCTGGTCGCGCGGCGGGTCCGGCGCTTCGGAGCGGGGCGCGCGGTGGGCACGGGTGGCTTGGCGTCCCGCTGCCGCAGGGCCTGTTCCAGCGCGGCGCGCTGGGGTGGCGACAGCGACTCCATGCGTTCCCGGAGTTGCCGCAGGCGGTCGTCAGGCATCGCCGTCACCCCTCAGCCGCGCCTCGACCTCGTCCGGCGAGAGGTCCTCGATCTCCTTGAGCAGGGCTTCGAACTCGTCCACGCCCATCGCGTCGGCCTGGTGCGCGCGGATCGCGGCGGCGAGCCCGGACACGGTGGGCGCCTCGAAGATCGCGCTCATCGGCAGGTCGCCGTGCAGCTGCCGCAGCCGGGACACGATCTGGATGGCGAACAGGGAGTTGCCGCCCAGTTCGTAGAAGTCGTCGTCCGGGTCGATGCGCGCGACGCCGAGGGTCTCCCGCCAGATGGTGGCCACGCCGCGGGCGACCTCGTCGTCGGGCCACACCAGGGCGGGGTCCCAGTCGGCGTCCGCGCCGCCGTCGTGCAGCGAGTCGACGAACGCCGTCGCGGTCAGCCCGTCCTGCGCGGCCAGCACCTCGTGGAAGTCCACTGTGGACACCACCAGCCGGTGGTGGCCGGCGGCAAGGGCGGATCGGGCGATCCGCACGCCCTCCTCCGCCGTGACGCCCTCGGCCGCGCGCTGCCTGCGGAACCGCTCGCGCACGTCCGGCAGGTCGGCCATCTGCCGCTCCAGCCAGTCGTCCCACGCCCACTGGGCCCAGTCGAGCACGAGCCGGCCGCGCGCCGGGGCGAAGGCGTCCAGGAACGCGGCGGCGGCGCAGTTGTCGACCTGGCCGAAGCCGCCCAGCACACCGGTGGTGGAGGAGCAGAGCAGCAGGAACTCGGCGTCGGGCAGTAGTTCGTCGAGGTGGAGTAACGACTGGACGTGGGCGGTGAGGACTTCTTCGGCCTGCTCGCGGGTCTTCAGCGCGATCAGGCCCGCGCCGCGCACGTCGACGGCGTGGACGGCACCGCGGATGTCGTGTCCGCGCACGGCGTCCGCGATGGTGTCGGGTTCGGCGGTGACGACCTTCGCGCCCGCGCGCCTCATGTCCTCGGCGAACGCGCGACCCACCTCGCCGTCCGCGCCGACCACCAGGTAGGTCGCGCCTTCCTGCCACGCGGTGGGTTCCGGCAGGTCCACGGGGGCGTAGGAGGGGGCGAACCGCCGTCCGTGGCGGTAGGCGACCCGGCCGTCACCGGGCTCGGCGGCCAGTTCGGCCAGCAGCACGTCGACCAGGCCGTTGTCGGACAGGGACACGTCCACGCAGTGGGTGGTGACGTTCGCGTACTCCTGCGCCAGCACGGTCGCCGCGCCGAGCACGGTGGCCCGTTCGGGCAGCAGCACGGGGGTGATGTCCTGGAGGTCGTTGGTCACCACGTCGATGCGCACCGGGTCGGGACCCAGCGACCGGACCAGGTCCAGCAGGGCGTGGAACCCTTCGTCCTGGGCGCGGCGGTAGCGGGTCGCGGCGTCGGCGTCGGATCGCACGCTCCACGCGTGCACGACCCGGTCGGGGCGCACGTCGGGCAGCGTGCCGCCGCGCGGCACCACCGTGACCTCGCCGGGCAGCCGCCGTGCCAGGTCTTCGGCGACACCTCCGTCGTCGGCCAGCACGAGCCAGCGGGCGGGTGCGAGGTCGGTGCTCGCGGCCGGCTTCGGCAGCCACACCGGGGCCGAGGCCCAGCGTTCCGGCGCGCGCCGCCCGGTGGACGCCACGGGGTCCACGAGGTGTTCGCGGCGTTCGAACGGGTAGGTCGGCAGCGGTGTGCGGACTCGGCGCTCGTCGCCGCGCAGGGCCGCCCAGTCGACGGTCCCGCCGCGTTCCCACACCGACGCGACCGCCTCCAGGACCGTGCGGCCCTCGGGTTCGCCGCGGCGCAGCGTGGCGGCGGCCCGGGGTGCGCCGCACGCGGCGGCCAGTCCACCGAGGACGGTACCGGGGCCGACTTCGACCAGTGCGGCCTCGCCCGGGTCGAGCACCGCGGCCAGTCCGTCGGCGAACCGGACCGCCTGCCGGCTGTGGGCGACCCAGTAGGCGGGGTCGGTGGCCTGGGCGTCGGTGATCCACGTCCCGGTCACGTTCGAGGCGAACGGCACGGTCGGCGCGGACAGGGTCGCCGCGCGCACGGCCTGCTCCAGACCGGGCAGCGCGGGGTCGATGAGAGCGGTGTGGAAGGCGTGTGAGGTGGGCACGTCCTTGACCACCAAGCCCTTGGCCTCCAGCAGCCGCCGGGCCTCGGCGACCGCGTCCGGGGTGCCGGCGACCACGCACGAGCCGGGGGCGTTGACGGCGGCGACGGTGACCAGGCCCGCGAGTTCGGCGGTGGCGGCGTCCTCGGTCAGCGGCACGGCCAGCATCCGGCCGGGCGGAGACTCCTGCATCAGGCGTGCCCGCGTCGCGACCACGCGCAGCGCGTCGGGCAGGGTGAACACGCCGGCCAGGCAGGCGGCGACGAGTTCGCCGAGGCTGTGGCCGATCATGGCGTCGGGTCGGACGCCCCAGGAGTCCAGGAGCTTCGCCGTGGCGTAGGCGACGCTGAACACGGTCGGCTGGGTGCGCAGGGTGGCGCGGAGGTCGTCGGCGTGGAAGGCGGCTTCGCGCACGTCCCAGCCCAGGTGGGGGAGCAGCAGGTCGGCGCACTCGTCCAGCGCGGCGCGGAACACGGGTTCCTCGCGGTGCAGTTCGGAGCCCATCCCGGTGTACTGGCTGCCTTGGCCGGGCAGCAGGAACACGGTCCGGGAAGCGGTCGCTTTGGTGCCACCAGGACCACGCAAGGCCGCGGCGGCGGTGGAGGCGTCGGCGACCACGGCCCGCCGCCACTCGAACGCGGCCCGGCCGACCTGGAGGGTGTGCGCCGCGTCCGCGAACGCCTTGTCACTGCTTTCGAAGTGGTCGGCCAACTGCTTCGAGGCCTCGCCCACAGCGGTCTCGGTGCGGGCCGACACGGGCAGCACCTCCCACCGCCGGCGCGGCGCGTCACCGCCTGCCACGGGCGGTTGCTGCACGATCACGTGCGCGTTGGTGCCGCCGATCCCGAACGAGCTCACCCCGGCCCGTCGCGGGCCGTCCCCCGGCCACGGTTCGGGCGAGGAGTTGACCCGGAACGGGATCTCGGCGAGCTTCGGGTTGGGCGCGCGGAAGTGCGCGGTCGGCGGCACGACACCGTGCTCCACCGCCAGCGCGGCTTTGATCAGGCCCGTCACGCCCGCCGCCGCGTCGAGGTGGCCGACGTTGCCCTTCACCGACCCGAGCAGGCCGGGCGTGGCGCGCCTGCCGAACACCTCGGCCAGGGCGCTCGCCTCGATCGGGTCGCCCAGCGGGGTCGCGGTGCCGTGCGCCTCCACGTACCCGACGGTGTCGCGGTGCACGCCGGACACCGCCAGCGCCTCCGCGATCGCCGCCACCTGGCCCGCGGCGGACGGCGCGGTGAAGCCGATCTTGTCCGAGCCGTCGTTGTTCACCGCCGAGCCCAGGATGACGGCGTGCACGTGGTCGCCGTCCGCCACCGCGTCGGCCAGGCGCTTGAGCACCACGACGCCCACGCCGTCCCCGTCTGCCGTGCCGGTGGCGTCGGCGTCGAACGGGCGGCAGCGGCCATCGGTGGAGTGGATGCCGCCCTCCTCGTGGAGGTGGCCGCGCGGCCCGAGCAGCCGGATCGCCGCGCCGCCCGCGACGGCGAGGTCGCAGTCGAGGGTGAGCAGGCTCTGGCACGCCAGGTGCACCGCGACCAGCGACGACGAGCAGGCCGTCTGCACGGTCAGGCTCGGCCCGGCCAGGTCGAGCTTGTAGGACACGCGCAGCGCAGCCATCGCAGGGTCGTTGCCGATGCGGACCTGCATCGGGTGCGCGAAACCGTTGTCCGCCAGGCGTTCGGCGAGGTAGGTGCTGGTGGCCACGCCCGCGAACACCCCGGTCCGCGCGGTCGGGGTGGCGTGCCCGGCGCGTTCCAGCGCTTTGTGGGCGCACTCCAGCAGCAGCCGGTGCTGCGGATCGGTCACGTCGGCCTCGGCGCGGGTGAACCCGAAGAAGTCGGCGTCGAACAACCCGAAACCGTCGAGCGTGTGCGCGCTGCGCACGAACCGCGGGTCGTCCACGAGGTCCCGCTTGACACCCGCGGCGACCAGCTCGTCGGCGGTGTAGTGGCTGATGCCCTCTTCGCCGGCCAGCAGCATGGACCAGAACCGGTCGACGTCGGGCGCGCCGGGGAACCGGCCGCTCATGCCGATGATGGCGATGCCGTCGAGCTCGTCGTTGTCGTCGTTCACGATCGGCGCTCCAAGGCTTTGGCGCACAGGCGGATCGTGGGTTCGTCCAGCAGCAGCCGCAGCGACGCCGGGACGTCCAGCCGCTCGCGCATGGTGGCGGCGACCTGGGTGGCCAGCAGGGACTGGCCGCCGAGGTCGAAGAAGTCGTCGTCCAGGCCGATCCGGTCCACCCACAGCGCTTCGGCCCAGATCTCGGCGATCGCCTTCTCCAGCGGCGTGCTCGGCTCGGCGAACGGCTCGGCCAGGTCGGGGCGCGCGCCGTCCGGGTCGGGGAGGGCGGCGCGGTCGACTTTGCCGTTGGCGGTCAAAGGGAAGGCGTCCAAGCGCACGAACGCGGCGGGCACCATGTAGTCGGGCAGGGTCCGCTTGAGCGGGCCGCGCGGGTCCGCGTCGGGCTCGCCGAGCCAGTGCGCGACCAGGCGCCGGTCGCCGGAGGGGTCGGGGCCGGCGATCACCACGGCGTCGCGCACGCCGGGCACGGCGCGCAGCGCGGCCTCGACCTCGCCGAGTTCGATGCGGTGGCCCCGGACCTTCACCTGGTGGTCGAGCCGCCCGGTGTACTGGAGGTCGTCGCCGACGGCGCGGGCGGTGTCGCCGGAGCGGTACACCCGGTCGCCGGGGCGGTCCGGGTCGGGCAGGAAGCGCTCGGCGGTCAGGCCGGGCCGGTGGAGGTAGCCGCGCGCGACGCCACCGCCGCCGACGTGGATCTCACCGTCCACCAGGGTGATCGACTGGCCGGGCAGGGCGGTGCCGATCATGCTGCCGGGTGCCCGGTCGAGGTCGGCTTCGGTGACCACGCGGTAGGTGGAGTGCACGGTGGTCTCGGTGATGCCGTACATGTTGACCAGCAACGGTTTCCGGTCGCCGTGCCGGGCGAACCAGGGCCTGAGTGACGCGAACTTCAGCTCTTCGCCGGCGAACACGACCACCCGCAGGTCGTCGATGCCGGTGGTGTCGGTGGCGGCGAGCTGCGCGAACGCGGCGGGGGTCTGGTTGAGCACGGTGACCCGTTCGGCGCGCAGCAGGTCGCGGAAGTCCTCCGGCGAGCGCTTCACGTCGTCGGGGACGACGACCAGCGTGCCGCCGTGCAGCAGCGCGCCCCACATTTCCCACACCGACACGTCGAAGGCGGCGGAGGCGAACATCGTCCAGACGTCGTCGGGGCCGAAGCGGAACAGGTCGCGGGTGGCGGTGAGCAGGTCGAGGACGTTGCGGTGCTCCACCATCACGCCCTTCGGCGTGCCCGTGGAACCGCTGGTGTACATGACGTAGGCGAGGTTGTCGTCCCCCAGTCCGGGCACCCCGGGCGGCTCTTGCTCTACTTCCTCGGACGTTTCCACGACATGGTCGGCGGCGAGGCCGGTCGAACCGTCGCTGACCAGGACCGCCGCGCCCGCGTCGGCGATCATCCCGGCGAGCCGGTCGGCCGGGTGCGAGGGGTCCAGCGGCAGGTAGCACCCGCCCGCCTTGAGCACCGCGAGCAACGCCGTGACCAGCCCGGTGGAGCGACGCAAGCACACCGCGACCGGCACTTCGGGACCGACACCGAGCCCGCGCAGCCGGTGGGCGAGCCGGTTGGCCCGCAGGTCGAGTTCCCGGTAGGTGAGCCGGTCCGCGCCGCACACGACGGCGATCGCGTCCCCCCGAGCCGCCGCCTGCCGCTCGAACCACCCGTGGATGCTGTCGACGGACAAGGTGCGTCCTCTCTGCGCCGCCAGACGCGTTGGAAAATGCCACGCGAATACGGCACCGACCCCGGTGGGCCGTTGCCCTCGCGCATTGGTTCAGGCACGCGTGAACCACCCCGGAACGCGCCCGAAAATGATCGCCCTGCTCGGATCACGGCACTGCGGACTGCCGAATTGAAATTCCCGCGGCTGTCAGCCGCCTAGCCGCTCGCGCACCGCCGCAGGACGCATGTCGGTCCAGACCCCATCTACCCGGGCGAGGCACTCCGCCTTCGTCCCGGTACCCCCGCCATCGCTCCAACCAGCGGGAAGATCGGCCGACGCGAGCTGGATGGCGTACTGACCGACGTCGTTCACGACCACACGGTGAACAGACTCCCCCATTGTTCCCCCTTTCGCGACCGCTCACCTGATGAGGGCACAAGCCACCCCGGCCCGCCCCCTCGTGATTGTCGCCACGTCGGACTGTGCCGCACCCAGGACCGGACGTCAACCACCGAGCCGGTGGCGATCCAAAGATTCCGACACAATGCATTAACCTTCAATTACTTCACCCCGCCCACCCCACGCCACGACCGCGCCCGACGAACCGCCACCAGCGACCAGTCACGGCTCAGGCGGTTGGTCACCTGTCGCCCGGATCCATCGGAGACCGCGTTACTGGCAGATCACACGATCGGGGTCATGTCCGGCCCGCCCGGCCACCCAGCCGTAACCGGGCACCGCCACCGCCGCAACATCGCGTTCCTAGCGTCACCGCCACTGGATACAGGCCTGTATCCAGCAGCTCAGAGGCGGCACGAGTCCGGCGAGCGGGGTCATCGGGTGTGAACCTGTGGTGTCTCCGCCTTCGTGAAAGGCGCATGCGGATGGACATCTCACGGTCCCGGCTACGGGTTGCTGTGGCGGCGGTTGCGGTGATGGGGTTGCTTGTCGGGTGCGGGGCTCGGGTGTCGGATGGTGGGGGGACGGGGGATGCGGGGGCTGCCTGTGTCGACACCTCCGGGACCAGTGTCAAGGTCGGGTTCCTCAACTCGCGGTCGGGCACGATGGCGATCAGTGAGAACACCGTCTTCAACGCGCTGAAGTTGGCCGCCGACCAGATCAACGGCGCGGGTGGCGTGCTGGGCAAGCAGCTCACGGTCGTCGCCGAGGACGGGGCGTCGGAGCCGACCGTGTTCGCGGAGAAGGCCGAGAAGTTGATCCGGGCCGACTGCGTCGCCGCGGTGTTCGGTGGGTGGACCTCCTCGTCGCGCAAGGCGATGTTGCCGGTGTTCGAGTCCAACAACGCGCTGCTGTTCTACCCGGTGCAGTACGAAGGTCTGGAGTCGTCGAAGAACATCTTCTACACCGGGGCCACCACCAACCAGCAGATCGTCCCGGCGCTGGACTACCTGAAGGAGAAGGGCGCCAAGAGCCTCTTCCTGGTGGGCAGCGACTACGTGTTCCCGCAGACCGCCAACAAGATCATCAAGGCGTACGCGAAGGCGAACGGCATCGAGGTCAAGGGTGAGGAGTACGCGCCGCTGGGCCACACCGACTTCTCGACGATCGTCTCCAAGGTCAAGGCCGCCGACGCCGACGCGGTCTTCAACACCCTCAACGGCGACTCGAACGTGGCGTTCTTCAAGGAGTACAAGAACGCCGGCCTGACGGCGGAGGCGATGCCGGTGCTGTCGGTGTCGATCGCCGAGGAGGAGGTCGGCGGCATCGGGGTGGGCAACATCGTCGGCCAGCCGGTGGCCTGGAACTACTACCAGACCATCGACAGCCCGCAGAACAAGAAGTTCGTCGCGGACTTCAAGAACGCCTACGGGGCCTCGAAGGTCACCTCCGACCCGATGGAGGCCGCCTACACGTCGCTGTTCCTGTGGAAGGGCATGGTGGAGAAGGCGAAGTCGTTCGCGGTGCCGGAGATCCAGAAGGCCGCGGGCGGGGTCGGCTTCGACGCCCCTGAGGGAACCGTGACGGTCAACGGCGACAACCACCACATCGCCAAGACCGCGCTGATCGGCAAGATCGCCCCGGACGGGCTGATCTACACCGACTGGACCTCGGGCAAGCCGATCGAGCCGGACCCGTACCTCAAGTCCTACCCCTGGGCCGCCGGGCTGTCCGGCTGAGCTGAGCACCTCGCACGGGCCGCCGGCCGGGGAGAAGACCCGGCCGGCGACCCGTCGCCGTCGACTCACGAAAGGCATGTCGTGGAAATCCTGCTGAGCCAGCTGTTCAACGGCCTGTCGGGAGGGTCGATACTCCTGCTCGCCGCGCTCGGCCTCGCCCTGACGTTCGGGCAGATGGGTGTCATCAACATGGCGCACGGCGAGTTCATCATGGCCGGGGCCTACACCGCCTTCGTGGTGCAGGGCGTGCTCGGCGACGCCGGACTGTCGTTGCTGGTGTCGTTGCCCACGGCGTTCGTCGTGGGCGGTCTGCTCGGCCTCGCCCTGGAGGCACTCCTGCTGCGGCGCATGTACCACCGTCCACTCGACACACTGCTGGTCACGTTCGGTGTTTCCCTGGTGCTGCAACAACTCGCCCGTGACGTGTTCGGCACCGCCGGGGTCGACGTGGCCGCGCCGGGCTGGCTGTCGGGGCCGGTTGAGGTGCTCGGGTTCACGTTCCCGAAGACCCGGTTGTTCATCCTCGTGATCGCGGTCGCGGCCGTGGTCCTGTTGTCGGCGTTGCTCGCGTTCACCTCGTTGGGGCGCCGGATCCGCGCCACGGTGCAGAACCGCGCGCTGGCGGAGAGCTCCGGCATCTCCACGCGGCGCACCGACCGCACCACCTTCTTCGTCGGGTCCGGCCTGGCCGGTGTCGCCGGGGTCGCGCTCACGCTGATGGGCTCCATCTCGTCCAACCTCGGCACCGCCTACATCGTCGACGCCTTCCTGGTGGTCGTGGTCGGCGGGATCGGCCAGATCAAGGGCGCGGTGATCGCGGCGTTCGTGCTCGGCGTCGCCCAGTCGTGGATCGAGTACTCCACCACCGCGTCGATCGCGAAGGTGGCCGTGCTGGCGCTGATCGTGGTGTTCCTCCAGGCCCGCCCCCAGGGCATCTTCGTCGTGCGGACCCGGAGCCTGGTATGAACCTCAAGGTGTTCACCGGCAGGTGGGCGGTGGTCGGCGGGTTCGTGCTCGCCGCGGTGCTCCTGCTCGTCGTCGCCCCCGCGCTGCTCTCGTCGTTCCGGCTGGGTCTGCTGGGCAAGTACCTCTGCTACGCGATGGTCGCCGTGGGCATCGGCCTGGCGTGGGGTCGTGGTGGCATGCTCGTGCTGGGGCAGGGCGTGTTCTTCGGGCTCGGCGCCTACATCATGGCGATGCACCTGAAGCTGGCCGACGCGCCGGCGAGCACCGGCGTGCCCGACTTCATGGCGCTGATCTCCTCGGACGGCGTGCCGGTCTGGTGGGAGCCGTTCCGGTCCGGTGTGGTGACCATCATCGCGGTCCTCCTCGTGCCCCCGGCGGTGGCCGTCCTGTTGGGACTGGCCACGTTCCGGAGGCGGGTGCGCGGCGCGTACTTCGCCATCCTGTCGCAGGCGCTCGCGGCGGCGTTCGCGATCCTGCTGATCGGCAACCCGCGCAGCACCGGCGGGTCCACCGGGCTCAACAACTTCAAGGGTTTCTTCGGGTTCTCCCTGCGCGACCCGGCGAACCGGCTGATGCTCTACATCATCGCTGCGGTCTCGTTGCTGGCGATGGTCGCGCTGGCACGGCAGCTGATGGTCAGTCGCTACGGCGAACTGCTCGTGGCGTGCCGTGACGCCGAGGAGCGTGTGCGGTTCCTCGGCTACGACCCGGCGGTGGTCAAGACCGTCGCCTACGCCGTCGCCGCGGTGATGGCCGGTGTCGCCGGCGCGTTGTTCGTGCCGATCGTGGGCATCATCTCGCCCAACGACGTCGGCATCATCCCGTCGATCGGGCTGCTGGTCGGTGTCGCCGTGGGCGGGCGCACCACGCTGCTCGGACCGGTGCTCGGCGCGATCGCCGTCGCGTGGGCGGAGACCTCGCTCTCGGAACGGTTCCCCTCGGGTTGGACCTACGCGCAGGGGTTGTTGTTCGTGCTGGTCGTGGCGTTCCTTCCGGGAGGACTTGCCTCGTTGCGGTCGGTGCTGCGGGGATGGCGTGAACGGCGCCGGCCACCGCGGGCCGCGGAAGAGCCGCCCGTCCCGTCGCTCTCGGGGAGCTCACGATGAACGCCGACTACCTGGAGTTGACCGACCTGACCGTGAGCTTCGACGGGTTCGTGGCCGTGGACCGCGTGAACCTCTCGGTGCTGCCGGGCGACCTCCGCTTCCTCATCGGCCCCAACGGCGCCGGCAAGACCACCCTGATCGACGCGGTGTCGGGTCTGGTGCCGGCCACCGGGGCGGCGCGGTGGGCGGGCGTGGACCTGGTCGGCCGCAAGGTGCACCGCATCGCCCGGCTCGGCGTGGGGCGCACCTTCCAGACCGCGACCGTGTTCGAGGAGCTCACGGTGACGCAGAACCTCGACATCGCGGCCGGCGCCCGGCGCGGCGTGCTCACGCTGGCCAGGCGCCGCACGCGGGTGCCCGAGGTGGTCGTCGAGGCGATGGAGACGGTCGGGCTCACCGAGCGCGCCGACGCCCTGGCCGGCACGTTGTCGCACGGCCAGAAGCAGTGGCTGGAGATCGGCATGCTGCTGGTGCAGGACGCCAAGCTGCTCATGCTCGACGAGCCGGTGGCCGGCATGAGCGCCGACGAGAAGGACGAGACGGGACGGCTGCTCCAGCGCATCGGCGCGGGCCGCACCGTCGTGGTGGTCGAGCACGACATGGACTTCATGCGGGCCTTCGCCACGTCCGTGACCGTGCTGCACGCCGGGAAGGTGCTCGCCGAGGGTTCGGTGGCGCAGGTGCAGGCCGATCCGCGGGTCCAGGAGGTCTACCTCGGTCCCGGGCGGCACTCGAAGGCCGTCGCCGAGGCCGTGTTGGGGGAGGGGGTTTAGGTGCTGCAACTGGTCGACGTGGAGGTCGCCTACGGGCGCACGTCCGTGGTGCACGACGTGACCGTGGAGGTGCCCGCCGGTGGGGTGACCACGATCATGGGTCACAACGGGGCCGGCAAGACCACGCTGCTGCGCGCGGCGGTCGGGACGCTGCCGGTCCGCTCCGGGCGGGTGCTGCTCGACGGGGAGGACGTCACCGCGTTGCCCCCGCACAAACGGGTGGCGCGCGGGCTGGGGTACGTGCCGCAAGGGCAGCAGTCGTTCGGGCAGATGACCACGATGGAGAACCTGCGCGTGGTCGCGGACGGCCGGCCGCGTGGCGCGGCGTTGATCGACGAAGCCCTGGACGTCTTCCCCGCCCTGCGCGGGTTGCTCGGCCGCCGCGCCGGGCTGCTGTCCGGCGGGCAGCGCCAGCAGCTCGCCATCGCCCGCGCGCTGGTCGCGCAGCCGCGGGTGCTGGTCCTCGACGAGCCCACGGAGGGCATCCAGCCGTCGGTGGTCGCGGAGATCGAGGAGGTCGTCCTGGGGCTGACCCGCCGCGGGGACCTGTCGGTGCTCCTGGTGGAACAGCACGTCGGTTTCGCGTTGTCGGTCGCGCACTCGTACTACGTGCTGGCGTCCGGCCGGGTCACCTCGTCCGGTCCCGGTGGCGAGGCCGCGCTCACCGACGTCCGGGCCGCGATGGCCATCTGAGGGCGAACAGTGCCCATGAACGAGTTAGACGCCCCGTCCTCACTGCGTGAGCGCGTCTACCTGGAGTTGCGCGACGACGTGCTGGGAGGGCGGATCGGTCCCACCGAACGGCTCACCGAGCCGCGCCTGTCGAAGCGGTTCGGGGTGTCGCGCACGCCGGTGCGCGACGCCCTGGTCCGGCTCGTGGCCGACGGGCTGCTCGCCCGCGAGGAGTGGGGGTACTCGGTGGTCGTGCCGAGCACGGCCCGGGTCCGCGACCTCTACGAGGTGTGCATCGCGGTCGAGCTGCGCGGTATCAGCCGCAGCATCGAGAACCCGCACGTGCGCCACGACACCGACGCCCTCGGCGCCGAGCTGGAGCACTGGTACGCGCTGCGGGCCGCACCGCCGGAGCCGTCGCCGGAGTTCGTGCTCGAGGACGAGCGCTTCCACACCGCGCTGCTCGCTGCCTCCGGCAACACCGAACTGGTGACGGTGCTGGCGGACGTGACCCGCCGCATCCGGCGGGTCCGCATGGACGACTTCCTGGTCCCCGGCCGGATCGAGGCCTCGATCGACGAGCACATCGAGATCGCCGAACGCGTCGCCGACGGCCGCCTGGAATCCGCGCACCGCCTGCTGCACGACCACATCGGCCGCCGCTGGGGCCCGCCGCCGGCCCCGCGGTGAACGCCCTCGCCGGCCGTCCGCGGTCCGATGGCGCATGTCCCGGGTCGTTCCGAGGTGGTCGGGGCGAACGGCATGGTGCACGCCCACCTCAACGAGGGCGGCGGCGGCTTCGGCGGTTTCGCGGAGCGCCTGCGCTTCGTGCACCCGACCGGCTACCCGGGGTCGAAGTCGGTGTTCCGGGACATCAGCGGTGACGGCCGTGCCGACTACCTGGTGGTCTACGACGGCGGCGCGGTGCGGGCCTGGCTCAACCGCGGCGGCAACCCGCCGTGCCCGGTGCCGCCGCCGGACCAGGGCGGTCACCCGGCCGAGCCGGCCGACCCCGACGGGGCCACCGTCCCGGCGACCTGCTGAGCCCGCGGGCGCGCGACCACCGAGCACGTGGTCGCGCGCCCGCGTTCAGCTGCGACGACGTCGGGTTCGACCCGGTCGGGGGCAGTGGCAGGATTCGGGCCATGCGTGTGCTGCTGGTGGAAGACGACGAGCCCATCGCCGAGTCCCTGACGCGGGGCCTGGCGCGGTACGGGTTCGACGTCGAATGGGTGCGCACCGGGGCCGAGGCGCTGGCGGCGGCGGAGGCCGACATGGTCCTGGTCGACCTCGGTCTGCCCGATGTGGACGGTCTGGACGTCTGCCGGGAGCTGCGCGCCCGCGGTGACGTGCCGATCATCGTGATCAGCGCGCGGGCCGACGAGACCGACCGGGTGGTCGGCCTGGAGATCGGCGCGGACGACTACGTGTCCAAGCCGTTCGGCGTCCGCGAGGTGATCGCCCGGATGCGCGCGGTGCTGCGGCGGGTCCGGCCCGCGATGGCCCCACCCGACACGGCGGTGTCCGACAGGCTCACCATCGACCGGCGGGCACGACGGGTGCACGTGGACGGTGTCGAGATCACCTTGACGCCCAAGGAGTACGACCTGCTGGCGTTCCTGGCCGAGGCGCCGGACGCGGTGTTCACCAGGGAACAGATCATGGAAGCGGTCTGGGACGCCAACTGGTTCGGTCCCACCAAGACGCTCGACGTGCACGTCGGCGCGCTGCGGCGCAAGCTCGGTGACGCGGCTGCCGTGGAGACCGTGCGCGGTGTCGGGTTCCGACTGGTGCTGACGTGATCCGCCAGCTCGCCCTGAGCTACGTGCTGCTGGTCCTGGTCGCCATCGCCGCGTTCACCGTCCCGGTGGCGTTCACCCTCACCGACCAGCTGTACCGGGAGGCGGAGAACTCGGCCCGCCGGGAGGCGGAGGCCGCCGCGCTGCTCCTCGCCGCCGGTGACCAGCCGTCCCGGCAGGCGCTGGACCGGCTGGTCGACGCCTACCAGATGCAGACGCTCGGCAAGTTGGACGTGCTGTCCGCCGCCCGCACCGCGGTGGACCCCATGCCGCTCCCCGTCGCCGTCGACGACCCGGCGTTCACGACCGCGCTGAACGGCCGGGAGGCGCTGCGGTGGGGGCACGCCGAGGCGTTGGGTGACGACGGGCTGGTGCTGGCGATGCCGGTCAGGTCGCCGGAGGGCGCGGTCGTCGGCGCGGTCCGCATCAGCTACCCGTCCGCGCCCCTGATGTCCCGGCTGTGGCAGATCTGGGGCTTCCGGGCGGTCCTGGCGGTGACCGTGCTGGTCGTGGCGGCGGTGCTGGGCGTCCTGCTGGCCCGGCGGTTGACCCGCCCGCTGCGCGAGCTCAACCGGATGGCGGGCAGCCTGCGCGACGGCGACCTCGCCGCGCGGGTCGCGGAGACCGGGCCGCCGGAGACCCGGACGCTGGCCAGCACCCTCAACACCGCCGCCGAGACCATCGGCACCCTGGTCGGGGCGCAACGCGCCTTCATCGGCGACGCCTCCCACCAGCTCCGCACCCCGCTGACCGCGCTGCGGCTGTCGCTGGACAACATCGCGGACGGGGTGGACGACCCGTACGTGCGCGAGGACGTCGACCACGCCACCGGCGAGGTCGTGCGGATGAGCAGGCTGGTCGACGGCCTGCTCACCCTGGCCAGGGCCGAGTCCACCGTGGCCACCCCGGAACAGGTGCGGGTGGTCGACGTCGTGGCGGGCCGGTTCGACACCTGGCGGGCCGCCGCGGACGAGCGCGACATCCGGCTGCGGCACGACGCCGCCGACCCCGACCTGCACGTCCTGGCCGGCCACGGTCACCTGGAGCAGGTGCTCGACAACGTGCTGTCGAACGCGCTGGCCGTCTCCCCGGACCACGCCGCGATCACCGTGTCGAGCAGGCGCGAGGGCCCGAAGGCGGTGCTCGAAGTGGTCGACCAGGGTCCCGGCCTGCCCGCCGCCGATCGGCGGCGGGCGTTCGACCGGTTCTGGCGTGGTCCGGGGTTGACCGGGCGTTCCGGGTCGGGGCTCGGGCTGGCCATCGTCAAGCAGTTGGTGTCCGACGACGGCGGCGCGGTGAGCCTGCACGAGGCCGGGGCCGGCGGGTTGTGCGTCCGGATCGTGCTGCGCGCCGGGTAGGTCAGGGCTTCTCGGGCATGGCGGAGGAGTGGTGGTTGACGATCAGCCACTTGCCGTCGACCCGCTCGTAGGCGTAGGTGTAGCGGGCGTCGACCGTGCTGCCGTCCTTGCCGAGGGTGAACCGGTAGGTGCCGGCGTCGATCGCGGCGTTCGGGCCGAGCACCTTAGCGTGGGCAGCAGCACCCCGTCGGGGGCGTAGAGGTCGGCGACCTTCCCGGGGTCACCGGTGGCCAGCGCCTGGTTCCAGGTGTCGAACAGCGCCCCGATCTCCTGCTCGCTCGGCACGGCGGCGGGCTGCGCGGCGGTGGAGGCGGGCGCGGCGGCCGGCTTGTCGTTCCCAGCGGCGGTGCCACACGCGGTGAGCGCGAGGACGTGGACGTCGTGAGGGGAGCCACGTGGTCTGGGACCGGTGGCGCAATCCCGACGACGACGGCTTGTCCCTGCCGGCGGTCCGGTTCGACCTGGCGCAGTACGACGCCGAACTCGCCCGTGCGCACCGCGAACGGTCCTGGGAGTGGCCCGGCCGGGCGGTGGCGCGACTGCTGCGCGGCAGGCTCGGCGAGGAATCCGGCGTCCTGGGCCGGTGGGACTGCGGCCTGGACTGGGCCCAGTTCTTTCCGGACACGCGTGACCAGGTCGACCTGACGTTCACCTCGCCACCGCGGCACGTCGTCGACGAGCAGTGGCGGGCGTCCGGTGAACCCGTGGAGCACGACCAGTTCCTCATGCGGTTCCCCGTGGACGAGGAGCCTGCCGAGGGCCAGGTCGACCGCATCGTCGCGGGGTTGCGCGGCAGCGATCCTCGCCAGAGCGCCAAGGTCTGCGGCGGCTACCCCGCGCGAGGTCGATCCGCCACGCGGTCGAGCACCACCTGATCGGTGCCGGCGGTGGGTCGCCGCGGGTCGCGGGGGAAGGTGGCGCGGTAGTCGCTCGGCGAGACCTCGACGTGCTTGGTGAAGTGGTGGCGCAGGTTGTTGGCGGTGCCGAAGCCGCTGAGGTTCGCGATCTTCTCCACCGGGAGGTCGGTCGACTCGAGCAGGCTCTGCGCCCGGGCGAGGCGCTGGTTGAGCAGCCACTGGAGCGGGGTCGTGCCGGTGGCCTGCTGGAGGCGCCGGTAGAAGGTGCGCCTGCTCATCATGGCCCGCCGCGCCAGGTCTTCGACCGTCAGCGGCTGGTCGAGGTGGGCTCGCGCCCAGTCGAGCACCGGCGCCAACCCCTGGTCGTCGACGGCGGGCACCGACAGGTCGATGAACTGGGCCTGGCCACCCGGTCGGTGCGCGGCCACGACCATCCGGCGGGCGAGCTGGTTGGCCACGTGCGCGCCGAGGTCGCGGCGCACCAGGTGCAGGCACAGGTCGAGGCCCGCGGTCATGCCGGCGCTGGTGAGCACGTCACCGTCGTCGACGTACAGCACCGAGTCGTCGACCTGGACCTTCGGATAGCGCGCCGCCAGCTGGGCGGTGTTCATCCAGTGCGCGGTGGCGCGCCGACCGTCGAGCAGCCCGGCCTCGGCGAGGGCGAACGCGCCGCTGCACAGCGACACCACCCGGGCGCCTGCGTCGTGGGCGCGGCGCAGCGCGGACACCAGTTCGGGCAGCACGGGTTCGCCCTCCTCGACGACGGCTTCCGGCACCGACGGCACGATGACGGTGTCGGCGCCGACGATGTCGTCGAGTCCGTGCTGCGCCCGCACCGCGAACCCCGGCACGGCCGCCGCCGCCTGCTCGCCGGTCCCGCACAGCCGCAGGTCGTACCACGGGTCGGCGAGGTCGGGCTGGGGCATCCCGAAGACGAGGGCGGGGATGCTCACCTCGTACAAGTCGTAGAACCCGTGCCCGATCCACTCGGGCACGACCAGCGCAACCGACCCAACGCTCATGGCCCCCACCCTATGGCACGAATTTGGCGGTACGGGTCACCAGTGCCACTGGCCGGGCGGGACACGCGCGGCAAGGCTGGACGCATGAGCACAACAGCTGAACCGGTCACCGTTCTCGGCCTCGGCAACCTGGGCCGCGCGCTGGCGACGACGTTCCTGCGCCACGGTCACCCCACGACGGTCTGGAACCGTTCGCGGGCCAAGGCGGAGGCACTCGTCGCGGCCGGCGCGACGGTGGCGGCCACTCCGGCCGACGCGATCGCCGCCGGCGACCTGGTGGTCGTCGCCCTGCTGGACGCCGGGGCGGCGCGGGATGTCCTGGCCGGCGCGGCCGACGCCGTGCGCGGGCGGGCACTGGTCAACCTCACCTCCGGCGGCCCGCAGGACGCGCAGGAGCTCGCAGCGTGGGCGGCGGAGCACGAGGCGCAGTACCTCCACGGCGCCGTCTACGCGGTGCCGCAGACGATCGGCACCAGCGAGTCGTCGATCAACTACAGCGGTTCGGCCACCGTGCACCGGCGCTGGCAGACCCAGTTGGCCCTGCTGGGGGAGGACACCTACCTCGGCGCGGACCCCGGTCGGGCGTCCGGCTACGACGTGGCCATCCTCGCCGGCATGTACGGCATGCTCGGCGGTTTCCTGCACGCCACGGCGATGGCCCGAGCGGCCGGCATCAGCGCCACCGAACTCACCCCCATGCTGACCACCTGGCTGACCGACACCTACCCGGCCCTGTCCACCTTCGCCCGGGAGATCGACACCGCGGACTACGCCACCGAGGAGTCCAACCTGGCCATGAACCAGGCCGGGCTGGCGACGATCATCCAGGCCAGCCGGTCGCAGGGCATCCCGCCGGTCACCCTCGGCGCGCTCAAGGACCTGATCGACCACCAGGTGGCCGCCGGCCACGGCGCGGCCAGCCTCGCGCGAGCCGTCGAATCGCTGCGAACCGCGACCACGTGAGCACGGCGGTCGCCGACTTCGGCGATCCGGCGGCCGAGTCCGGACGCCCGGTGGTGTGTCACGGGGTTCGCGGCTCCGGACCCGAAGTGGAGCGGCGGGCGGAGTCGGGCGATCGGTGCGGCCGTGCGTGAACCCGCCGCCGCCGCGGAGGGCGTTCCCCCGCGGCGACAGCGGGTCACGCCGCCTGGTCCCCGTCGGCGGCCAGGCGGAAGCGGAAGTCGCGGAACAGGGCCGTCTCCGGCGCGTTCGCGCCCCGCAGGCGGAGGGCGTAGCTGATCAGGGCGTGCGGGACCATGTACAGGCGCAGCCCTTCCTCGGTCGCGCCCTCGGACATGTTGTCGATGACCCAGTCGATCGCCGAGCTGCCGCGGTAGTGCTCGCGCGGCTCGAAGACCAGTTCGGGGGCGCCGATCTCGCCGAGGACGTTGAGCACGTAGCTGACCGGGAAGCTGCGGTTGGCGCGGTTGGCCGGGGTGCTGTCCAGGTCGGTGAAGGAGTCGACCATCTTGTGCAGCGCCGCCTCCGGGATGAGGTCCATCCGCCCGGTCTGCATGGCCACCTCGATGATGTACGGGTAGGCGATGCCGTTGGGGAAGAAGTTGGCGCCCGGGTCGACCTGGTCGAGCACGGCCACGATCTCCTCGACGTACCCGTCCAGGTCGGGCAGCTGGTCGTCCAGCCGGCCCAGGTTGAGCAGGCCGACGATGTAGTACTGGCTCATGTGGACGCGGTCGCTCCACGGCACCTCGGACAGCAGGTCCTTGGCCTCGGACAGCCAGTCGATCGGGTCGTTCAGGTACTCCGCCCGGCCGCTCATGGCGATCGCGTTGAGCATGCACAGCAAGGGGTAGACCTTCGACCAGGCGGTCGGCAGCTTCTCCGGGAACGACGGGAAGATCCCGATCTCGTCGGCGCGCGCCATGTAGTGCAGGGTCTCGCGCATGTAGTCGCGCTCGCCGTCGAAGATGTACTCGTCGTAGCCCAGCAGCGAGAGCACCGACATGAACATCGAGCCGGACCGGCCGCGGAAGTAGGGCGCCGGGATGTTCTCCAGCAGGTTCAAGGCCTCCACGACGCGGTTGCGCTCGGGGGTGACCAGCCGCTCCTTCAGCCCGACCTGCCCGAGCGCGAGGAACACCGCGGAGCTCGCGGACAGCCGCTCGTAGTCGCCGTGCCGGCCGCGGTTCTCGTCGGGGATCTGGTCCGGCGCGATCTCGTCGAGCGTGTCCAGCACCTCGGCCGGGAAGTCGCGTCGGTCGTTGACCAGCAGGGACAGGTCCAGGCCCAGCTTGGCGAACGAGTCCAGGACGAGGCAGCCCGCCAACGCCCGGTAGTAGGGGTTGCGCTCGGCGCGGGCGGAGTCGAGCAGCGGCTCGACGGCCTGCTCGACCCACGTGCGGTCGCGCGCGGGGTCGTTGACCTTCAGGACGAAGTCGCCCAGGTCCCGGCAGAACAACGCGTAGGCGTTGGACGGCAGGACCTTCGCGGCCAGCCGGTCGAGCGCTCTGCCGATGTGCCCGGCGACCGCGGGGTCGTAGTCGACCGGGTACTGCCCGAGGCCCAGGGCGCGGATCATGCGGCTCCACGGCGCGGTGATCATGCGGGACTCGTTGGACAGGTCCGCCAGCCCGGAGACGGGGAGGGTGCGGGAAACGGTGGTGGTCATGGTTCTCTCGGTCCTTTGTGGTCGGTCGGTCTCAAGGTCAGGCGGCGGCGGTGTGGGCGGGCAGCGGGGGGACCGGCAGGCCGAGGAACTCGGTGCGGCGGCCCTCCAGCATCTCCAGGGCCCAGTTGAGCCACTTGATGCCCTCGCAGTAGATGGCCACCGGCCGGCGCTGCGACTGGTGGTTGTCGATCAGGGTGCCGCCCAGCTCCGCCTGGAAGTGGAACGGCGGCATCGCGGTGAAGTGCGTGCCCATGACGAAGGCGAACCGGATCAGCCAGTACGGGTCGTCGCGCAGGTGCGGCGAGTCCGGGTCGTCCAGGCCGTACACCTCGGTCATGATCGGGGCGAAGTAGTCCTCCACGCCCCGGGGCGCGTCCGGGTCGACCGGTCCGCCGGCCACCGCCACGTCACGCACGCGGTACGCCCGCTGGTAGGGGTTGCCCTCGGTGAACTCGACGTCGACGCTGGGCGTGCGCCCCGGCCCGGACCGGACCCGCAGCGCGAAGTGCTCGTGGTGGAGTTCGTCGTAGTGGCCGATGGAGTTGTGCCAGGGCTTGTTGTCGTACATCGGGTCGTCACTGGTGTCGGCGCCCGTGCTGCGGAAGCCGATCGCCCTCGGGTCGAGGAACCGGATGCCCAGCGACGCGGCGGTGACGGCGGCCAGCGCCGCGTCGACCTCGTCGGCCGCTGCGCCGGACTCGATCAGGCGTTGCGCCCGCAGCAGCGGTCCGGTGTCGGTGATCTTGATGTTCTCGGTGTTCGTGTCGCCCATGACCAGGGAGTGCACCCGCGGCTCCAGGACGTCGAGGAAATCCGGGTTGCTCCGGAACCGCTTCAGCAGGGCCGCCGAGTTCAGGTAGGACACCCCGTCGACCACGATCCGCTCGGTGTCGAGCAGGTGCTCGTCGAACGTCTTCGGTGCGGTGCGGCGGCACAGGTCCAGCCGGTCCTCGATCTTGCGGAAGTACGAGACCTCCAGGGTCCGGCCGGGCGCGGGGACGCGGTTGACCGCGTGCACCTCGTCGTTGAGGACCTTCAGGACCACCGTGTACAGGCGGGCGACCACGGCGGGCGGCGGGCAGTGCTCGGCCACGAACCGGCTGACCTCCTGGCCGGGCACGTAGCTCATCTCGTAGATGACCTCCTTGTGCGTGGTCCGCTCGTCCTGCCGGAGGTGCTCCGGGACACCGATGTCCCGCTCCAGGCTCGCGAAGGCCTGGGGGAAGTACGGGCGCACCGACTCGGGCAGCGCCTTGAGGTACTCGGCCTGGTTGCGTGCCTTGGCGAACGGCGGCAGCATCACGCCCTCGCCGTCGCGGTCCCACCGGGCGGTGGTCAGGGCCTCGCTGAGGATCTTGCGGACGTAGACGCGGTCGTCGCCCTCCTTCTTGATGAAGATGGTCATGGACTCGCTGCCGCCCTTGCCGAAGCCGACGACCTCCTCGCCGCTGTCGACGTAGGCGTAGACGACGCTGCTGAGCAGGTTCCGGCCGCGCGCGTGGCGCAGCACCTCGCGGTACTCGGCGGTCAGCGACAGCGTCGACCGCGTCTCGAAGTCGTCGAGGGCGGGGTTGGCGCGCTTGCGCCAGATGTCGGTCGGCGACCCCACCGCGATGATGTCCGCCCGGAACGGGCCGGTGTCGAAGTGCGCGGCGTCGAGCTTGGAGCCGAGGGACAGGATCTGGCAGTTGCCGTTGAGCTGGATCCGGCGGACGGGGGACTCGAGGGTGCTAGGCGATGACGACACGGGTCGTGGCCTCCAGATCGATCTTTGCCTGCAAGGGGGTGCCCGCGGGGGAGAGGACCGGGATCTCGGGCGTCCGCAGCGAAGCGAGCACCCGTTCCAGGGCGGCCTCCGCTTCCTCGGTCTCCATGCCGGAGCGCAGGTACGCGGCGTAGAGCCGCACGACGTCCGGCAGCGCCGCCGCCCCGGACGCGGCCAGCGCCACCAGCCAGCCCATCGGGTCGCTGCCCGCCAGGTAGTGGTCGTGCTGGAACGCGGCGGGCCGGTGCAGGCGCAGCAGCCGGAACAGGGTGTACTGGTAGACCAGGTAGCCCAGGGCGAGCTGGTCGACGGTCGGGGTGGTGACGCCGGGCAGGGTCAGGAACCCGTCGTCGGCGACACCGAGGCTGTCGAACACCTGGTCGTAGATCTGGCGTGCGAGCGGCTGGGTGTCCAGCAGCAGCCGGGTGTTGGCCGCCAGGTCGGCGTAGTCCAGGCCGGGCAGCTGGTCGAAGTGGATCACGACCACCTCGTGCTGCTCGACGCCGGTGAGGCTGCGGTCGCCGACGACCCCGGCCGCGTCGAGCACCTTCAGCTCGGCGAACACCTGGCCGAGCTCTTCGGTCTGCCCGACGATCCGCTTCTTCAACCGGGCCTGGAGCACGAGCTCGCCCGCGTCGAGGTCGACGTGACCGCGGTAGTTGTAGGTGTGCTGGAAGGTCTCCAGCAGCTCGTGGAAGGCCGGCGACGCGGACCGGTCGCGGTGGGTCGCCTCGTCGGCGACGACGCGCCCGATGGTGCGGTAGAGGTACCGCTCGCAGAACCGGTCCTCGCGGGCGGCGCGGAAGACCTCCCGCAGCGTGTCGTGGTGCCGGTCGGTGATCCGGCCGGCCGCGGTCCGGAGGTCCGCCAGCTGCCCCAGCACGGTGTCGGCCAGCCGCACCGCGCGCAGGAACGGGTCCGCCGCGCCCGCCGTCCCGGTGTAGGAGGTGACCGGCACGTCGAGCTCGTTGTCGACCAGCAGCCGCACCGACTTGCCGCCCAGGCCCAGTTCGACGATCGCGTCCGGGCGCAGCGCGTCCAGCGTCTCCACGGTCGCGCGGGAGGCCATGACCTCGTCGACGATCGCCAGGACGCCGTTGCGCACCTCGGCCGCGGTGGTGAGCAGGCCGGAGTTGTTGTTCGACACGACCGGCGTGTGCGGCTTGCGGAACACGACCCCCTGGTCGGCCATGAACCGCTCGTAGGCGTGGCGTGCGGCGGTCATCCGCTCGGCGTGGGCGAGGAACGTGGTCGGGGGCTTGAGCTCCTCGACCGCGACGGCCGGGAAGTCCTCGGCGAACCGGTCGAAGGCGTCCTTGGCGCCGGCGCGGACGTAGATGTTGGTCTGGCGGTGCGAGTAGACCTTGTGCACCTCGACGTCGGAGGTCGGGAAGGTCTCCGCGACCGCCGCCAGGAACGCGGCGAGGTCCGCGGGCTCGCCGCGGAGTCCGACCACGTGGTGCGGCTCGGCCACCAGCGGCCGACCGCGCAGCGACTCCGGCAGGTACGCGGCCATCGGGTTGTCGCCCACACCGTCCGCGGTCGTCAGCAGCAGCGGGGTGAACGCGTGCGCGAGCTTGGTCCCGTCTGCGACGGAGAGGGCGCCCGCGGCCACCGCCGCCGTGATGATGCCGAAGCTCTCACCGGTGTAGCCGGCCAGGCGCAACGGCACGCCGGCGTTCGCCGCCGTCACGCGCAGGTGGGTGTCCAGGGCGAGGCCGTGCGCGAGGAAGGCGGCGCCGATGAAGCCCTGCGCGGCGAGCCGGTCACCCGGCACGTTCTCGGGGGTCAGCAGCAGCCGTTCCGGGCCGGGCAGCCCCAGCGCCCGCGCGCCCTGCTCGTAGACCTCGACCACCTCGGGGATGCCCGAGTCGAGCAGCTCCCGACCGAGGTCCCGGTAGAACGACCGGCTGCCGAGGCCGGGGAAGAAACCGACGACCTGACGGGCGCGGTCGACTCCGAGCAGGTCCTCCCGCGCGGTGCCGATCGTCCGGCGGGACTGTTCGCGGGAGAACAGGAACGCGTTGGTCCGCGACAGGGAACGCACCAGGGTCGTGGACTCCCGGAGGGTGTCCGGGGTGATCAGGATGGCGGCCGGCGCGTTGTCGACCCCGATCATCGACCGGGTGACACCGCTGTCGGCGGGTGCGATCCGGTCCAGCACGAAGAAGGTGAAGAACTCGCACTCCCGGAGCTCGTCGACGAGTGCCAGAAGATCGTCCGCGGTCGCCTCCGCGACGAAGGCGGGGTCGACCGGGTGGGCCGACGCGAGCCGGTCGGACACCGCCGGGTCGGCGAAGATCGCCCGCAGGGAGTCGACGTCGTCCGCGCCGATCCCGCGCAGGACCGCGCGCCGCGACTCCCGGCGGATCGCCAGCACCGGCTGGACGCCGCGCCGCAGCCGGGTGGCGGTCCGCGCGGTGGTGTCCAGCGCCCGTCGCAACTCGGGGTCGAGTCCGTTGCGGCGCAGTTCGATCGAGGCGCGGTGGAGGTTCTGCGCGAACTCCGAGCCGCCGGTGCCGGGCTCGCGGGTCATCGCGGCTGTCGCGGCGCGCACCCACGGGTGGATGGCGCGCAGGTCTGCCCGACCCAGGATCCCGGCCAGGAACTCGCCGATCCCCGGCACGCCGTGCAGCAGTGCGCCACCGGGCTCGGCCGCCCCTTCGACCAGCCAGTAGCCGGGCCGCAGCAGGTCGAACAGCCGCTGCCGCACGCCGGGCGTCGCCACACCGCGCTCATCGCGGTCGCTGAACAGGAACACCGTCTGGCGGTCGTGGTCGAGCACGAAGTCCAGCACACCGCTGTGCGGCGCGATACCGCTGACGTCGAACGGAACCTCAGCGACCACGTCACCCCGGTGGCAACTCAGCCGCACCCGGTCCGCGTGGACCTCGATGTCCGCGACGTCCGGCAGGTCGACAGTGGCGGAAGCGTCGGTGATGGCCTTTTCGAGGTTCGGGTAACCGTGCGGATAAGCACGTCTCAGAGAAGATGAGGCCCATTCGGGAATTCCGGGCCGTGGCGTCGTGATGCGGCCGGAGTCCCGGTCGGAAATCACCGCCGCGCGACCGCCCGTCGTCCCGGTCGGTGCCGTCACGAGAGCTGATGTCATCACAACCACATTCCTCGCCGTCGAAAGTTTCGCCCGTCCCCCTGGTCGGGCGGGTTCGAGTTCGACAGGTAGGAGTGCGGCTATGAGCGCCGGATACGTGCTGGTGGCGCGCGGAGACAGGTTTCGGTCAAATTGGTCCACTCGGCCGATCCGCAGCGCGGCGGACTGGGAAAACGATTATCGACCCATAGGCTGCGGCTTGAATATCAAGCGTTTCTTAAGTCGACCGCAATTGAGTCTGATCAACGTTTCATGATACGTGTCCTGGATCACACCTGGTCTATGTCCGACGGCAACTCATTGTGTCGGCTTCGGTACGGATCGACGCCATCCCCACCAGGGACCCGCCCGCGACCAGCGACCCGGTGGTCATCACCACCTGCGGCCCGAACCGGTCGAGCACCCGCCCGACCGGCACACCGGCCGCCGCCGACACCAGTTGCGCGACCGAGAACGCGCCGATCACGGCGGTGGCCGACCAACCGGTGCTCGCCGCGATGTCGGGCGCGAGGACGGGGAAGGCGTAGAACAGCACGCCCCAACTGGTGATCTGGGTCAGGCACAGCACCACCAGGACGTGGCGCGGCCCGGCACGCCCCTCGATCGTGCCGGGCCGCGCGGGTTCAGCAGCCGCGCGCACTCGGCGCCGACAACGCCAGGACCTGCGGGGTGGCGCAACAGCCGCCCGAGGACGCCTCGGGCTGGGCGTCGAACACCCCCGACCCGCCGCACACGCCGGTCTCCGGCAACGTCAGCTCCACCCGCCCGGCCGACTCGTGGTCACCGGCGATCTCCGCGACCACGCTGCGGACCTGCTCGTACCCGGTCAGGGTCAGGAACGTCGGCGCGCGGCCGTAGCTCTTCATGCCGACCAGGTAGACGCCGGGCTCCGGGTGACGCAGTTCGTTGGCGCCGTGCGGGTAGACCGTGCCGCAGGAGTGGACGTTCGGGTCGATCAGCGGCGCGAGCTTGGCCGGGGCCTGCAACACCGGGTCCAGCTCCAGACGCATCTCCGACAGGAAGGACAGGTCGGGCCGGAATCCGGTCAGCACCACGACCTCGTCCACCGGCTCCAGGCGGTGCCCCTCCTCCGACTCCAGCACCAACCGCTCACCCTGCCGCTCGACCACCGCGGTGCGGAACCCGGTCACGACCTCGACCGCGCCGGCCCTGGCGGCGGCCTTCGCGCGCAACCCCAGTGCGCCGCGGGCGGGCAGTTGGTCGGCGTCCCCGCCGCCGAAGACGTTGCCCACCGCGCCCCGGCGCAGAAGCCAGGTGACGTGGGTGCCGGGGTGCTGCTCGGCCAGCTCGGCGAGCACGACCAACGCGGTCAACGCGGAGTGCCCACTGCCCGCGACGGCGATCCGCTTGCCCGCGTACCGCTCCAACTCCGCCGCCAGGTCCGGGACCCGGTAAGCGATCCGGTCCGCCGCGGCCTGCTCGCCGATCGCGGGCAGGCCGTCGCCGCCCAGCGGGTTGGGCGTGCCCCAGGTGCCGGAGGCGTCGACGACCGCGCGGGCGGTGATCCGCTCCTCGCCCTGCGGGGTCTGGACGTGCACGGTCAGCGGCTCGGTCTCCCGGCCCGCGTCCACCACCCGGTCCCGCCCACGCCGCGCGACGCCGACGACCCGCGAGTCGTAGCGGACGTGCTCGTCCAGCTCCTTGGCCAGCGGCTCCAGGTAGTTCGCGACCCACTCGCCGCCGGTCGGGTAGCCCTGCGGCGCGGTCCACCCGGTCGGTTCCAGCAACCGGCGCGCGGCCGGGTCCACCAGCTCCGACCACTGCGAGAACAGGCGCACGTAGTTCCACTCCGCCACCGCCGCACCCGCCCGCGACCCGGCTTCCAGCACCACCGGCCGCAGACCGCGCTCCAGCAGGTTCGCCGCCGCCGCCAACCCGGCCGGACCCGCACCCACCACGACCACCGGAAGCTCGTTCACCACGACCACCTTTCATCGACCAGCCTCTATCGAACTGGTCGAGACTCTATAGACCTGTCTCGATGGATACAACCATCGACGGAAGTCGATAGAGTCGGGTCATGGCGACGCTGCTGCCCGCGCCCGCGCCCACGTCCGCGTCCGCGTCCGGCCTGCCGGCGGAGGACGCCACGCGGTACGCCCAGTGGTTCGTGCGATCTTCCCGGAGAACCGCGCCGGCATCGCCCTGCACCACGCCGCCGGCTACCGCACGGTCGGCGTCCGCGAACGCATCGCCCAGCACCACGGCACGTGGCGCAACACCGTCCTGCTCGAACGCCGCGCCGAGACCGAATCGGACTGCGCCTGCTGACGACGGTCGGACACAGGTCCGCCCACCACCGCGGACGGTGGTGGGCGGACCTGGATGGGTGATCAGGCCGGGGTGCAGGTGAGGGTGGGGGTGCCCGCGGTCCCCGAGGCGACGAAGCCGAACGTCGTGCCGGCTCCCGCGCCCAGCGCACCGTTGTAGTTGGCGTTGCGGGCGGTGACGGTCGAGCCGCTGGTGGTCAGCGTCGCGCTCCACGAGTTGTTGATGCGCTCACCGTTGGCGAACGTCCAGTCCACCGTCCAACCGCTGATCGGCGCGGTGCCCGCCGTGACGCGCACCTCGCCCTGGAAGCCGCCGGTCCACTGGGAGGCGACCCGGAACGTGGCCGAGCAGCCCGCCGGCGGGTTGTTGGTGGTGGTCGTGGTCGTGGTGCTCGTAGTCGTCGTCGTGGTCGTTGTGGTGGTGGTCGTCGTGGTGGTGGTGCCGCCATCGGTGAAGGTCACGTCGCTGCACGCGTAGTAGCTCTGGTCGAGGTGGCTGGCCTGCCACACCGTGAACAGGACGTGGTGGCCGGTGCGGCCGGGCGCGTTGATCTCGACGGGCGTCCGGTTGCCCGTGGGGATCTTGCCGGTCTGGCCGACCAGCTCCAGGTCGCTCCACTTCAGCGCCTGAGTCTTGGGGTCGAAGCCCTGCTTGGTGGCGTAGACGCGGATGTAGTCGGCGCCGTGCGAGGAGGTGTCGTTCAGGTTGAGCGTGAACCGGTTGGGCTTGTTCGGTGCGATCCACGCGCCGACCTTGTCCATCGCGGCGTAGCGGCCGTTGAAGGTCAGGCCGCCGCTGCACAGCTGGCCGTCCGGGACGGCCGCCTGGTGGTTGCCGGCGACGCCCTCGCGCAACAGGCCGTTCCAGTTGTACATGGCCGAGGGGTCGGCCTGCCACGCCTGGTAGCACATGGGGTCTTCGGTGGCCATCTGCTGCGACGGGCCGTTGGGCCAGCGGTGGTAGCAGCCGTAGTGGCGCGACGGCGGGTCGCTGACCGCGCCGTGGGCCGAGGCGTTGCCCGCGCCGAAGGTCACCACCAGCAGGGTCGTCAGCAGCGACAGGCAGGCGCCGAAGATCGCCGACACCCGCCAGGCCTTGGCGCGGGGTGACGCGGGCGGCCTCAGGGCTTCCGGTCGGTGGGCAGGGTTCTCCGTGGAGGGCATGTGTACCGCCAAATCCTCGTTGATCGACGACAGGGTGCCGGTCGGGCGTGGAAGGGCGCCTCGCCGGGTTCTGGGAGCGCTCCCAGGCCGGTGTCAGTGTCCGTTCACATCACCCGCTCGGCATCCGCCATTCGGGTCACCGTTGCGCAAAGCGACCGAGTGCCCGCAGAGGCGGGGGGCGAATCGCACGCCCCTGATGCCGCCCTTCGGCGTCTTGCGCTACCTCACGAGGTGTTAGCGTCCGGGCCTGATCAGCCTTCGATGCGCCTGATCGTGTTGATGGGGCCGATCGAGTCGATGTCGGCGATGCGCACGGGGACGCCCTCGGTGGAGGCGTGGACGGCGCGGACGTTGTCCACCGCCATCGCCACGTGGTGCTGGTCGGCGTAGTAGATGATCAGATCACCCGCCTTGACCTCGCTGCGCGACACCGCGCGGCCGACGCCGGCTTGGCCGTAGCTGGTGCGCGGGATGGACACGCTGGCCGCCCGGTAGGACTGCTGCATGAGGCTGGAGCAGTCCCACTCGTCCGGGCCGTTCGCGCCGTAGACGTACGGGTCGCCGCGCTGCGCCAGGGCGTAGTCCAACGCCTTGCCCGCGGTGCCCGCCGGGACGTCGATGTTCGAGAGGTCGCCCGGGTCGGCCAGTGTGCGTCGGTCGGCGGCGCTCAACGTGTCGTACTGCGCTCGGGCTTCGCGGACCTGGTCGTCCAGTTCGGACTTGCGGCGCGCGATGTCCTCGGCGAGCTTGGCGGCGGCGGTGGTCGCTTCAGTGGCGCGGCGTTGCGCGTCGTCGGCCTTGGTCACCGCGTCGGTGAGCGCGCCGAGCGCCTCGGCGTTCTCGGTGGCGAGGACGTCCAGCGCGGCCATGCGGTTGAGGTAGTCCTGCTGGGAGTCGCTGACCAGCAGCGCCGACAGCTGGTTGAACTGCGCGCCCTCGAAGGTGGCCTCGGTCAGCAGGTCGACCTGGCCGCGCAGGCCTTCCTGGGCTTGCTTCGCGGTGGTCAGGTCGCCGGTGGCCTTGTCGAGTTCGCCCTGCTTGGCCTTCAGGTCGTCCTGGGCGCGCAGGTGCTCTTCGTTGAGCTTTTCCGCCTCGCCGGACAGCTCGGTGTACTTCTTCAACGCCTCGGAGGCGTTGGGCGGGACGGCCGGGTCGGCTGCCGCGTGGGGGAGCGCGATCCCGGCCGCAAGTGCTGCGGCTGCGGTGGCCGCCAGCGCGGCGCGGACGGTGCGCTGTGCGGGTGGTGACGCCACGATGGCGTGTGCCTCCTTGACTGCTGACGTCATGCATGGTCCGATCGGGTTACCCCGGTAGGTCTCGGACAGGTTACGGAACGCAGCGGCTTTCGTCTACTATCTGGCTTAGTAGTTTGAGGATGTCGTTGCGCGGCAAGGGGAAAGCAGTCAGTGGGCGAACGCCGGGCCGTCGGAGCTGGGCCGCCCGGTCGGCAGCGCCAGCGGTGCCACGACCGCCACGACCAGCGCGACGACGGCGCAGGCGAGGAAGGCGTTCTGGAACCCGTCGACGGACACCGCGCCGTGGTCGGCGGTCTCCACGCTGCCGCCCGCGATCGCGGCGACGAACGCGATGCCCAGGGACGCGCCCAGCTCGTGGTTGGTGTTCACCAGACCCGACAGGAGCCCGGCCTCGCGGTGGTCCACCTCGTGCATGGCGCTGGTCGTCGCCACGACGAACATGCACGCCAGCCCGGCCGCCGCGACGACGAACCCGGGTAGTAGTCCACCCTCGCCCTCGGACAACCGGGACAGCCAGAAGAACCCGCCTGCCGCCAGGGTCATCCCCGCCGCCGCGATCGGCCGCCAGCCCAGCTTGGGCAGCAGGTGCGAGCACAGGTGGACCGCGACGATCATCCCGAGCGCGACCGGCAGGAACGTCAGGCCGGTCTCCAGCGCCGAATAGCGGGCGACGTTCTGGAGGTACAGCGAGGCCAGGAAGAAGCTCGCGATCAGCAATCCCGCGCCCGACAGCATCGCCAGGTTGCCCGCGACGACGTTGCGCCTGGTCAGCGCCGGGATCGGGACCAGCGGGTTGGCGGCACGGCGTTCCACCACGACGAAGACCGCCACCAGGGCCGCGCCGACCACCAGAGGGACCAGCGTGGAGGTCGCGCCCCAGCCCGCGCCGCCCGCGTTGACCAGGCCGAAGATCAGTGCCGCGGTCATCGCGGTCATGAGCACGGCGCCCAGCCAGTCCGACCGGCCCTCGACCCGCTGACCGGCGACGGCCTCGACCATCGCGAAGGTGGCCACCAGGACGCCGATCCCGATGGGCACGTTGATGAAGAACGCCCACTCCCAGCCGGGTCCGCTGGTCAGCGCGCCGCCCAGCAGCACGCCCACCGCCGAGCCGGTGCCGCCGATCGCCGCCCACGCACCCAGCGCCTTGTTGCGGTCCGCGCCGTGGAAGGTGGTCGTGATGATCGACAGCGCGGCGGGCGACAGCAGCGCCGCACCCGCGCCCTGCGCGAGTCGGGCGACCAGGAGCATCGTGCCGTTCACCGCGAGGCCGCACGCCAGCGAGGCGGCGGTGAACACGGCGAGTCCAACCAGGAACGTCGTGCGCCGCCCGACGATGTCCGACAGCCGCCCGCCGAGCAGCAGGAAACCGCCGAACACCAACGTGTAGGCGGACACGACCCACGGCAGCGCGGCGCGGCTGAGCGCCAGGTCGGCGCCGATGCTGGGCAGGGCGACGTTCGCGATCGTCACGTCGAGGATGACCATGAACTGCGCGAGGCACAACAGGACCAGGACGCGCCAGCGCCCCTGGGCTGTGTGCCCGTGTCCGTGGTGCGTGCTGGGGGAGTGGCTCACCGGGTGCTCCATAAGTCGAACGGTGGTGTTAAGGAAAGCTAGCTCCGGCCCGCCGGTGAAGTCAAACAGTGGTGTAAGGTTTCGTTCGCCGCCGGTCCCGGCGACCGCTCCGGGCCGTTCCCCGTGGGACGATGTCCGGCATGACTCGTGAGGTACGGCGGCGGGCGGACGCCGAACGCAACATCGAGGCGATCCTCGACGCGGCGCTGGACTGCGTCAGCGAGCAGTCCGACGCGAGCATGACCGCCATCGCCCAGCGCGCCGGCGTCAGCCGGGTCACGCTCTACGCCCACTTCTCCTCGCGCGAGGACCTCCTCGCCCAGGTGCTCGACCGGGCGGTCTCGACGGCGGCCACGGTGCTCGACGGCGAGGCGCTGGACGAAGGCGATCCCGTGGACGCCCTGACGCGGCTGGTCAGGTCCGGGTGGCGGGTGCTCGTCCGCTACCGCAACCTCATGGCCGCCGCCAACCAGGTCCTCCCGCCCAACCAGGTGCGCGGCTACCACAAGGTCGTGCTGCGCCGGGTCGAGTCACTGATCCTGCGGGGGCGCAGGGAAGGCGCGTTCCGGACCGACCTGCCCCAACCGTGGCTGGTCACCGTGTTCTACAGCCTGCTGCACTCCGCCGCCGAGGAGGTCGCGGCCGGTCGGCTCAGGCAGCGCGACGCCGCCGACGTCCTGCTGGCGACCTTGATCAGCGCGCTGACGGTGCCGGTGACCACGGCGTAGCCGTTGTGGGCTACCGCTAGAGGCAGCCGAGCGAAACCAGGGTGAGCAGTCCGGCGAACGCGCCGACGACCGGCAGCGCCACGGCCGCGACGCAGGTGGCCGCGCACGCCAGGGCGTTGAGCAGCGGGGCGCGGTCGCGGCGTGGCCGCGCCAACCGGGCCAGTCGAACCTCGACCGCGTCCCGTCCCATCGCCAGCGCGCCACCCGGGGCACCGTGTTCGGAGACGCGCACCAGCGCCGCCCGAACGGCCTCGACACCACACGCGCGCACCGCCGACCCGTCCGCGGCCAGCTCGACCAGGGCCTTGACCGCCGCGGGCGCGTGCCGGAACAGCGGGAGGAACGGCAGCATCGTGGCGATCGCCTCGCTCACGGCGACGAGCAGGTGGTGGCGGCCGGTCAGGTGCGCGCGTTCGTGGGTCAGCACGGCGGCGACCTGGTCGGCGGTGAGGTGCCGGTTGAGCCCTTCGGTCGCGACCACCACGCCGGGTTTCCCGGCGAAGCTGAACGCGAGCGGCACGTCGTGGTCCAGCCACAGCGTGGCGGGCGATCCGGGTTCCCGCCGAGCGGCAACCCGCAGCACGGCCAGGTGCTCCCGGCGGGCGTGGGCACGTCGCCGCGCGGCACGCACGCTCACCACGGCCAGTCGGGTCAGCAGGGCGGCCAGCAGCACCAGCCCGAGCCCACCGCCCACCGCCTCGTGGTCCGGCGTCATGCCGTGTTCGAGCGAGGACCAGCACTCGTCCAGCCGCCGCAGCGCGTGCGTGCCGTGGTCGGGCACGAGCAGCAGCGCGACCGCCAACGCCGACGCCACCACGACCCCCACGGCGGAGGCCAGCCAGGCGGCGATGGACACCAGGGGGTCGACGTCCCGGGCGGCGAGCGCGCCCAGCCGGCGCGGCGCCAGCAGCCCGACCAGACCCGCCGCCACCAGCAAGGCCGCCGCGACGGTCACTTCTTGCGCGACTTCCGGGGCAGGGCCTTGCGCAGCAGTTCGGTCTCCCGCTCCGAGGCCGACCGCGCGAAGTGCAACAGGGACCCCTCGGGGTCGCCGGAAGCGATCAACACCTCGCGCAACGCTTTCGCCGCCGCCTCGGTCCTGCTCACAGCGGCCTCGTAGCGGAACGCCTTGCCATCGCGCTCGCGGTCGACCCAGCCCTTGCGGTGGAGGTTGTCCAGCACGGTCATCACGGTCGTGTAGGCGAGCCGGCGGTCTTTGTTCAGCTCGTCGAGCACCTCACGAACCTTCACCGGCTCAGAAGCCCGCCACAGAACCCCCATGACCGCCGCTTCCAACTCACCGAGCCCGTGCACCACGCCCCCTTAGACCCGCACATCCTAGCCGGTGCCGCCGGTGGGCGAACTGTCTACTATCCTAAATAGTATCTCGCTTCGGTGCTCGCCGCCGAATCACCCGACTTGAGCCACATCGCCCATGTCCTGTTCAACGCTCCCGACTGCGTCCCGACGACCGGACCCGCCGCGTGTCGCAGCCTGCTGATCGTGGCGTCCCTACGCATCAAGCCGGAGTGGCCCGAGCGCCGCCCACGCGTATCGCGACCCGCCGCGGCACGTCCATTGTGGATTGTTCGGACCATCGCGAGCGAACGCCGGTGCCACCGGGAGCTTGGTCAGCACGCCGTGAGTTCCAGCGAATCTCGCAGCATGTAGGCAACGTTGGTGGGGGTTCGTTTGGGGGCGCGGACCAAGCGGTAGTAGCGGCCGTCGGGTCCTTGCACGTCTTCGTCGGCCAGTTCGATGCGCGCTCCCCGGAGCTTGACTCCCAGTGGTTCGGCGTCCCCGGGCCGTTCGAAGAGTTCCGCCGATGCGGCGTTCACCCGTGCGCAGGACCAGGGGGCCGGTGGTCGGGATCCGCTTTCGTCGGCGTGCCGCCACGTCTGGTGTCCGGCAACGGTCAGAACGGCCGCGACCGTCAACGCGAGAACGGTGACCAGCCGTCGACGTGTCCTTCGGGCCACCCCAGTACCGGTGTGCGGGGCGGCTTCGACGACCGCAGCGTCGCATGCCGCCGCATCGCGGGTCAGGATGACGCCTTCGGCTTCCAGCGCCGCCTGCCACCCGTCGAGGTGCCATCCACCGCGGAGCCTGGCCGCACGCCCGGCCACGTCGATCAGTGCCTTCCACGTCCGACGTGCGGCGACCGCGTCGCGGCCGGGGACGACATCGCGCAGGTGGGCGATGGCGGTCTGCGAGTCGGCGTGGTCGGTTTCCTCGACGGCGAGTTCACGGATGACGGCGCAGCGGAGTACGGCGTCGCGTTGGTCGGCGTCCAGCTCCGCCATCAACTCTTCGACATGACCGAGGATCTCGGCTTCGGCCGCAGTCGGTGCTCCGGGGTGAGCGAGCCGATTCCGTTCCAGGACGGCCGCGAGTGCCCGCATCGGACCGGAGAGCGCGCCCGCGACGATGACCAACCTCTCCCTGGAAGGGGTGACACCCGCCTTGCCCGCCGCAACCCACTGAGCCACGGCTTTTCCGAGCGTCTCTTTCTTTCGAAGGCTGCGCTTGGCCTGTACCGAAACCTTCCAACCGGAACATAAGTCGATCCGGACGTCATCGACGGCCTCATCGGTTTCCACGACGACCGCGCCCACCTGGGCCTGATCAGCGGGAACGCCAAATCCCGGCAAAGGGGTGCGGGCAAGCCCGAGCGCTACCGCATACGCCGCCACACCTCGTCGATATTCGACACCGCTGTCACCCGCAGAGCCGCCGATGCTTCCTCGTTCGGCACGAGAGCCCGAGACCACCGGACAAGCCTACAGAAGTCAAAGTCGTCCTAGCGCCGCAAAGCGGCGCAGGTCGTCATTGTCCCAATGGTAAATCCGATTATTGCGGTCAGGCGCGGTCGGCGGGAGGCGGACCCGGAACGGGCGGTTGTGGGAGTGGTTGCCCGTTCCGGGGTCGAGTTGGGCTACTTCAGGCCGTAGGCGCGGATGATGGTTTGTTCCGTGGTGGCGCCGCGGTGGTCGGTGGTTTTGGCCTTCAGGGACACGAAGCCTGGGCCGGTGGGGTGGCGTAGGTCGGCGGTCCACTTTGTGGGGGTGATGGGGGTGGTGAAGGCTTTTTGCCAGGTTTTGCCGTCGTCGTAGGAGACCGACAGGTCCAGGCGGAGCACTCTTGCACCGCCCTGGGTTTGGGTCTGGACGGGTAGGCGGAACAGTTGGCCCGCCTGGGCGCGGTTGTCGATGTCCACGGCTGGGCTGTAGCGGATCGTCGAGGTCGGCAGGTTGGTTGTGGTGTTGGTGTGGTGGGAGCGGAAGGTTTGGGTCAGTTGGATGTGGGTGGAGAAGTCGGAGACGCTCTGCTTCAGGTCCGATTCCAGTCGGTAGGTCGACATGCCGGCGGGGACCTCCCACGAGCCGTAGCCCGGCCAGTCGCTGTCGCCGACCTTGACGCCGTCGCGGAACAACGTGGTGCGGCCGGAGTCGGGGACGACCCGGCCCAGGCGGTCCGGTGCGTCGCTGATCAGGGACAAGGAGGCGTCGATCCGGTTTCCGTTGTGGGACAGTGTGGACAGGTGGCTGGGCAGGGACGGGCCGAACACCGCGGTGTTCCAGCTCTCCCGGTAGCTCCTGCCCGGGGCGTACCGGGTTGCCGCGTTCTCCAGGCTCAGGCTCCGATGATCCCCCGCCACGTGGACGTACGCGCTCGACCAGGTCAGGTCACTGCCGTGGTAGTACTCGGTGCGCGTGCCCGGCTGGTCGACGACGCTGACCAAGCCCCACGCCACCGGTAGCTCCCGCAGCCACGGCGTCGCCACCTTCAGGCCCATGCTGCCCGCCCGGGTGAGGTGGTAGTTGTTGCGCACCTCGGCGAACTCGCGCGGGGAGACCACCTTGTCCAGGCCGGTGAACATGCCGCCGGTCCGGGTCCAGGCCACGTTGTGCGGTTCGGTCCCGGCTTGGTACTGGCCGGCGATGGCGGCGGTGAACTCCGAGACGGGCGCGTCCGGACCCAGTTGCGCGGTGAACATGTTCTCGAAGTCCCGCGCGATCGTGAGAACGCCGTCATCCTGGTCGCCGCCGGTCCACGCGCCGCTGATCTGGGCCGCGGTCTGCGTCAGTCCGGGTTTGTCGATCTTCACCGAGATCGGCTCGGCCCGGCGGGCGTCCAGCGCCACCGACTGGTCGCTCGTCATCGCCAGCGACGTCGGCCGGAGGAAGAGGCTCACCGGGTCGCCCGGCTGCCAGCTGGACGAGACGACGGCAGCGGTTAGGTGGTAGTCGGCCTTGGGCAGTCGACGAGTGGTCCTGCCATCGGGACTCCAGACGTCGATGAACTCACCGGTCGTCGCGTTGGTCAACACGGCCTGGAACGAGGAGGCGGCACCGTCACGGCCGACGGACGAAAGGGACAGGTCGTAGCTCTCCACCTCCTTGTGCACCGCGAGCGGCGTGACCACGGCCTGGACCTCGGCGGTCGCGGTGACGTGGCCGCTGAAGTCGCCGTCGGGGCTGTTTAGCGTGGTGTCGGCGGTCAGCTCCACGGTGGCTGCCGCACCCGGTGGCACGGTGACCCGGTCGGTGCTCAGACTGAACATCCCGGCCGGGGCGGGCTTGCCGTCCGGACCGGTCGCGGTCACCGCAAGCGTGAAGGTCACCGGCTGCGGACCCGGGTTGCGGTAGGTGAGCTTTTTGGTGATTCGAGGGTCGTCCTGGTACGGCCACACCGCGGTGCCCAGCGACAGCGCGGGCGGCTCGGCGTGCGTCGACTGGCGGGTGGCGCGCTGGAGGTCCACCCGTCCTGCGCCCTGGGCCGCCACACCCAGCGCCGGGTTCGGCTTGGCCGAGCCCATCAACAGCGCCTTGTACTGCGCGGACGACAGGTCCGGGCGCTGACCGACCAGGACCGCCGCCGCCCCCGCGACGTGTGGCGCGGCCATCGAGGTGCCCGACATCGCCACGTAGCCGCCCGGCGCCGGTTCACCCCCGCCGCCCGCCTTGGCCGCCGCGATGGCGACACCGGGCGCGGTGATCTCCGGCTTGACCGCCCGGTCCCCGACCCGCGGGCCCCGGCTGGAGAAGCGCGCGATCTGCTCCTCCTTGTCCACCGCGCCCACGGCGAGGGCCGCGTCCGCACCGGCCGGCGAAGCGACCGTCTGGCCGGCGGGACCGGAGTTGCCGGCGGCGACCACGAACAGCACGTCGTGCTGGGCGCTGAGTTGGTTGACGGCCTCCTCCAGCGGGTCGAGCGCTTCGGTGTCGGGGCCGCCCAGGCTCATGTTCACGACCTTCGCACCGGACTCCACCGCCCACTGCATCCCGGCCAGGATGGTCGACTCGGAACACCCGGACTCGCCGCACACCTTCGCGTCGAGCAGCGCGGCGTCCGGCGCGACACCCTTGTTCTTGCCGCCCGACTTCGCGCCGGTGCCCGCGATCGTGGAGGCCACGTGGGTGCCGTGCCCGATGGCGTCGCCGGGGTCGTCGCCACCGGTGAAGTCCCGCTGGTCGACCACCTCGGGCTGCACGAACGCGGTCGGCACACCCGCTTTCCGCTCCACCACGGTGACCTTGTCCCCGGACAGCAGCGTGACCTGCCCGCGCACACCCCTCGCGGGGTCACCACCCGACTCACGTGGTGCCATCTGGCCCGCCGCCGCGGACGGCGACAGGGCGCTGCCGAGCAACGCGACCGCCGACACCGCCGTGACCACCGCTGTGCGGCCACGTGCGGAGCGCGGTAATCCGATTCGTCGATTTGACATGGATCGTCCTCCAGGAAAAGACGACAGGAATTCCGGGTCGCATTGCAGGAAATTGACGACCCGATTTCGCGAACGTAACGGAGGTCGGGCGCGGCGGGCCATGTCTGTGACCACACATCCGGGGGCAGCGCGTTGTGTGTGGTCGGCGACATGGGGAAGGTGCCCAAGAGTGTGGGCGGGCACATGGTTTTGGCGTTTTCGCGTTCGTAGCATCGGCGAAACAGCGTGACCCAGGTCACCTGTTCACCCCTGCGTCATTCCCCGTTCCAGGAGGCCGTCCGATGTCCACGATCCAACCCCGCGCCGCGGTCGGCGGTCGCGCCGCGGCGCTTCTCGCGGTGCTGACCGCACTGGCCGCCGCCGCGGTGACACTGGTCGGGCTGTCGCCCCAGGCACGCGCGGACCTCGTCGCCACCACGGCGGTCGAGCACGACCCGGTGATCATCATCCCGGGCATGGGCGGCACCACCCAGTACATGGAGCCGATGCGGACCCGGTTCGTCGGCGCGGGGTGGCGCGAGGACCGCGTCGAGACCTGGACCGACAGCAAGAGCATGAACGGTGACCTCACGGTCGCCGGGCAGGAGATCGGGCAGGAGGTGGACCGGGTGCTGGCCAAGACCGGCGCCCGCAAGGTCGTCCTGGTGACCTGGTCGGCCTCCACGCTGGCGGCCCGCTCCTACCTGAAGAAGGTGCCGGGCGCGCAGGACAAGGTGTCGCTGTACTTCTCGATGGCCGGGCCGCACCACGGCACCCACAGTGCGTCGATGTGCCAGCACATCGAGTCGTGCCGGCAGTTCGCCATCGGCTCGCCGTGGCTGGCGGACCTGAACTCGGGCACCGAGGTCCCCGGCTCGCCCGCCGTCCGCTACACCACCCAGCGCTCCGTCTGCGACTGGAACGTCAACCCCAGCACCACCGCCGACCTCGCCGGGGCCACCAACCTCCAGACCCCGACCTGCATCGGCCACCTCGACTTCCCGAAGGACGCCGGGGTCTTCAACCAGATCAAGACCATCATCATCGACCACGAGAACAAGCCCACGACGACCACGACCCCGACCAGCACCTCGACCTCCACGAGCGTGCCCACCTCGACCACCACCGTCCCTCCGACCTCGCCCTGCAAGTCGATCAACGGCCAGTGGGACACCGCAGGCCCGTTCGCCGTGACCTCCGCTTCCAACGGGCGCGGCACCACCGTCGTCCGCCCGGTCGCCTTGGGCACGCTCGGCTGCACCACCCACCCGGTCGTGCTGTGGAACAACGGAGCCCGCTCCGGCCTGGACCGGTACATGCCCCTGCTCAACCACCTCGCCTCACACGGCTTCATCGTCGCCGCGGCCGAGGGCAACGCGGGCAACGGCGCACCCATGTTGCAGGGCCTGGACTACGTGACCACCGAGAACAACCGCGCCGGAAGCCCGTTGCAGGGCAAGGTCGACGTGTCCAAGGTCGGCGCGACCGGCCACTCCTTCGGCGGCGGCGCCGCGATCGACGCCGGAGCCGACCCGCGCGTGGACGCCATCGCCCCGATCTACCCGCTCGCCACCACCAGCGGCAGCCTGGTGCGCGGCCCCGCGCTGTTCATCGCCGGCCAGAACGACACCATCATCGTGCCCATCGTCGTCCGCACGCCGTACAACCAGGCCACCCAGGTCCCCGCGATCTTCGCCGAACAGCGCGGCGCCGACCACTACGGCATCCCCGCCCTGCACGGCACCATCACCTCCTGGTTCCGCCTGCACCTGATGGGCGACGAACAGGCCCGCGGCCTGTACTTCGGCCCGAACTGCACCTACTGCACCTCGACGTTCTGGTCGGTCTTCGAACGCAACACCAAGGCCCAGGCCGTCCCCGGCCCCTGACCGCCCGCACACCACCACGGGGAGCCCGGCCGGCCCGGGCTCCCCGTCGGAGTACGCTCTGTGGTGTCGGCCCGGTCCCCGGCGAAGTCGCTCTGTTCGATGCGTTCCCGCCGGCCACTCGGGGAGTCCTCCCACTCGCGGCTCGACCCCCGCGACGGCGTCGCATCGGACACCACGCACGAACCCAGACGAAGGACACCACCGATGTCGACGACCCCCGCCCTGATCGACCCCCTGGCGCCCGAAGCACGGGTCGAGCGCTCATGCCCCGCCTGCACCCACCCGGCGGACACCCACGACGCCCTGTCACGGCGGTTCTGCGCCGCGACCCGCGCGGGCGGACTGCACCGGGGCTGCCTGTGCTCCGGCGAGTCCAGCAGCGCGACCTACGGCAAGCCCGGCCAGCAGAACATCAGCGACCGCGCCTGACACCCCGGTGCCCGGTCCGCCGGGACGCCCGGTCGGCAACCCCGGCGTAGGGTGGGCCGGTCGTGTTCCCGCGATGCGGAGAGTTCGGGGAGTGCTGCTCGACCAGGTGACCGGGAGGTCTCCGGATGGCCCGGTACACCACCAGCCGGTTGGCCCAGGTGAGCCGTTGGATCGCCGAGCGGGCCGCCGAACTGGACGTGCCCGTCTCGGTCGACGCCCTCTGCCTGACCGCCGTGACCCGGTTGGGGGTGACCGGCGCCGTGCTCAGCGTGGACACCTCCGGCTGGCCGGAGGTCCGGTGCGCCACGGACGCGCTGGGGGAGCGCCTGACCGAGTTGCAGGTGACGGTGGGGGAGGGGCCCGCGGTGGACGTCCGGCGCGCCGGTGGCCCGGCCCTCGTCGCCGATCTCGACGCCCCGTCCAGCCAGGCCCGGTGGCCGCTGTTCGCGCCGCTGGCGGTCGAGGCCGGCGCGGTCGCGCTGTTCGCGCTGCCGCTGTGCGTCGGCGCGATCCGGGTCGGGGTGCTGTCGCTGCACCGGCTCGACGTGGGCCACCTGGACGCCCCGACGCTCACCGACGCGCTGGCGTTCGCGGAACTGGCCCTGCGGCTGCTGCTGGACGAGCAGGCCGACCTGGACCCGGCGGGTGTCGCCGAGGACGGCCTGCCGCTGCACAACCCCCACGTCCACCAGGCGACCGGGATGGTCGCGGCGCAGCTGGGCGTGGGCATGGCCGACGCGTTCGCCCACCTGCGCGCACGGGCGTTCGCCGAGCAGGTGCCGCTGAGCGGGCTGGCGGCCGACGTCGTCGCCCGCCGGCGGCGGTTCCACCCCGACGGGGAACGACCGTGAGCACGGGGACACGACCGCACTCTGAACACACCCGCGGAGGTGGCTGCGATGGACGGTGACCGTCTCGTCGACACGTTCGTCGAGTTGGCCGACACCCTGGTCGACGACTTCGACGTCATCGACTTCCTGCACATGCTCGTGGACCGGTGCGTCGAACTGCTCGACGTCGACGCCGCGGGCCTGCTGCTGGCCGACCAGCGGGGCAGGTTGCAGCTGATCGCGTCGTCCAACGAGCAGGCGCGGCTGCTGGAGCTGTTCCAGTTGCAGAACGACGAGGGCCCCTGCCTGGACGCGTTCGCCACCGGCGCCAGGGTCAGCCACCCCGACCTGTCCGACGCGGGCGGGCGCTGGCCCCGGTTCACCGCGGCGGCCACCGAGGCGAGGTTCGCCGCCGTGGACGCGGTGCCCATGCGCCTGCGCGACGACGTGATCGGCGCGCTCAACCTCTTCCGCAACCGGTCCGGCGAGCTGGACGCCGGCGCGCTGCGCACCGCCACCGCGCTGGTCGACGTGGCCACCATCGGCCTGCTGCAACAACGGTCGATCCACCACCACCAGGTGCTGACCGAGCAACTCCAGGCCGCGCTGAACAGCCGGGTGGTCGTCGAACAGGCCAAGGGGCTGGTCGCCGAACGCCTCCAGGTCGACATGGACACCGCGTTCGCCGCGCTGCGCGGCTACGCCCGCGGGCACAACCTCAAGCTGAGCAGCGTCGCCCAGGACGTCATCGCGGGCGACATCGACACCCCGGCACTGCTCGGCGCGCCCGGACCACAGCGCCGCTGACCCCGTCGACCGATGGCCGGCGCACCCGGGGGTGTGCCAGACTGGCGGCCCTTGGTCGTTCGCCCCGGACCCCCGGTGAGCCGCCTTCGTGTCGGCGACCCGCCGGAGGAACCGTGTCCGAGCGCGACGGTGCGACGCCCGATTCGGAACCGGGCAGGCCGTGGCACGTGCCGGGGCGGGTCGTCATGGCCGACGTGGAATCCCTGCTGGCGTTCACCGCCGACCTCCGCGCGCTCGACTACCGCCACGGCGGTGGCCGCTGCCGCGAGATCGCGGTGTCCCGCCTGCCGTCCGCCTTGGCGCTGCTCGGCCGCCCCCGGGCCGACGACGTCTCCGGGCCGCTGAGCGTCGCCGTGGCCGACCTGCACAACCTGGCGGGGTGGTGTTGCTTCGACACCGGGCTGGCGCGGGAGGCGGTGCGGCACTTCCGCACGGCGCTGACCGTGGCGGCGGCGGGTGGGCACCTGGCGCTGACGTCCAACGTCTACTACCGGCTGGGACGGGTGTCGTTGCACCACAACGACATCGGGCGGGCGATGGCCGAGTTCCAGCTCGGCGAGCGGGCCGCCGCGGCCGGTGGGTCCGCGCTGTCGGCGGCGGTGATCGCCGCCAACCAGGCCTGGGCGCAGGCCCGGCTGGGACGGTCGGACGACGTGGCGACCTCCCTGGCCCGTGCCCGGGAGGACTTCGTGCGGGCGTCGGACGAGCCGGTCCCGGCGTGGGCGGCGTTCTTCACCGCCACCGACCTGAGCGCGATCACCGGCGTCGCCTACACCGAACTGGCCCGGACCGCGGACCTCCGCTACGCCGAGTTCGCCGCGGCCGTCCTGTCGACCGCCCTCGACGGCTACGGGTCGGGCATGGAGCGCAGCAGGGTGTTCAGCCTCATCTCCTTCGCGACCTGCCACCTGCTCGACGACCAGGTGGACGCGGCGGTCGACCTGGGCAACGAGGCGGTCGACCGGAGCGAGGCGTTGACCTCGACCCGGACGGTGCAGCGACTGCGACCGCTGCGCGACGAGGCCGCACGACGCCGCCGCCACCCCGGCGCACGGGCGCTGGTGAAGCGCATCCACGCCTTCCGGCCGGCTCCCGCCGTCCCGTCGGCGTGACCCGGCCGGGCCGGGGTGGCGGGTCGTCCGGGGGCTAGTCCTGCTCGGGTTCGGGCACCACCCTCAGCGCGCGGTTGTGCCGCGGTTCGGTGCGCGTCTTGGCGTCGTCGACCTGCCGGACCAACTCGTCGCGGACCTCGCTCAGCGCCGCGGGCAGGTCGCGCTTGGCGGAGGTGGCCACCAGGTGCAGGCGCGGGGTCCGGTTGACCCAGCACTCCAGGGTGACGCGCTGCTCGACGCCGTCGCGGTCCTTCACGCTGATCTCCAGGTCGACCTGGTCCGCGCGGAAGGACCGCAACCGCGAGCCGAGGGCGGCCAGGTGCACCGTGACCCAGTCTCGTTCGGACGCGTGGAACCCGGTCGCGAGCTGGAGGCGCTCGGCCACGATCCGGTCGCCTTCGGGGGTCTCGCGCATGCGTTGTCCGTCCTTTGTGGAGTGTCGTGCGGGAGCCGCCGCGGGTGTCAGGACGCGGTGGCCTTGAGGTTGCGGGCCAGGCGCTCCGGCCTGGGCCAGCGGACGTCGGTGGCCCAGCCGAGCACCTCGAAGACCCGGATCAGCCGGGCGGAGACGTCGATCTGGCCGCGCCGCACGCCGTGGCGGGCGCAGGTCGGGTCGGCGTGGTGGGAGTTGTGCCAGGACTCGCCCATCGACAGGATCGCCAGGGGCCAGAAGTTGGCGGATTTGTCGCGCGAGGTGAACGGCCGGTCGCCGATCATGTGGCAGATCGAGTTCACCGACCAGGTGACGTGGTGCAGCACGGCGACGCGCACCAGGCCCGCCCAGAAGAACGCGGTCAGCGCGCCCCACCAGCTCCAGGTGAGCAACCCGCCGGCGAGCGCGGGCGCGAGCAGCGTCACGGCGGTCAGCGCGGGGAACCAGCGGTCGACGCGCCGGATGTCGTCGTCGGCGAGCAGGTCGGGGGCGAAGCGGGCGGCGTTGGTCAGTTCCCGCTGGAACAGCCAACCCATGTGGGCGTGCCAGAAGCCCTTGGCCAGCGCGCGCGCCGAGGTGCCGAACAGCCACGGTGAGTGCGGGTCGCCCTCGCGGTCGGCGTAGGCGTGGTGGCGGCGGTGGTCGGCGACCCAGCCGATGACCGGCCCCTGCATGGCCATGCTGCCGGTCACGGCGAGCCCGATCCGCAGCGCGCGGGTGGCCTTGAACGCGCCGTGGGTGAAGTGGCGGTGGAAGCCGACCGTCACCCCGAGGCAGGTGAGGGTGTAGAAGAACACGGCGAGGCCGACGTCCACCCAGCCCAACCCCCAGCCCCACGCCAGCGGCACCGCCGCGGCCAGGGCCAGCGCCGGGACGACGGCGAACAGCTTGACCAGGAACATCTCGGCCGACGTCTTCTCGCCGGCCAGCATCGGGCGCGGCGCGGTCTCGGCTCGGGGTGCGTCCGGTCGGAGTTTCGAGTTCACGTGGGTACCTCCGGGAACGGCGTTCGCTTCTGCCGTCGCCGGGGTCCGGGGCGATGGGTGTGGGATCGGGCGGGGTGCCGGTGCGGCAGGCGGTCCCGTCGGGTCGCCACGCTCGTCAGGGTACCCGTGGGCGTGGTCGGGGCAAACCGGAGGACGAATTCCCGGCGTTTTCCGGGGATTTTCGTGCGGCTTTGGACGGCGACCGCGAAAAAACACCCCGGAGCTATTTCGTCGATCACGCCACCAGGCGGGTAGGATCGACTTGTCGAGAACATCCCGTACCTGGGCGGTCAAGCCCACGTCGTGCTCGGCGAAACCTGGCACCGGCCTTTCCCCGGCCGGAGACGGGAGTCCGACATGGTGTCGGCACCCCACCTTCCCCCCACCCCACCGCGCACCGAACGGCACCCCCGACGGCCGCGGCTGGAGGCGTTCCTCCCCACGGGGCACCTCGACCGCGACTGGTGGCCGCGATCGGTCGACCTCGTCGCCGGACTGCCCGCGTCGCTCGCGGTGCTCGCGGCACGGCTGGGTGACGCCCTGCGGGTGAACTACATCCTCTCCGAGTGGAACCCCACGCCCCGCCGCGGCCGGCCGGAGGGGTCCACCGCGCACACCTTGGACCGGGTCGCGGCGGACGGGCACCGCCGCACGCTGCTCGCCGTGCCGTCGACCACCGACCGGGCCACCGCGCACCGGGCCACGGCCCTCGCCGCGGAGCGCGCCACCGCCCAGCCCGCGGCCGACCTCGGCGCGGGCACCTCGACCCCACACCCGGCCGACCTGTCCGCCCTCGCGGGCTGGGAAACGGACGGTGGTCGGGTCCCGCAGCAGACGACCAGGAGCACATCATGACGACTTCGACTTACGTGTCCACCTACGAGCGCAGGGTCGAGCTGGTCCGGGAAGCGCTGACGGCGCATTCCCGACTCAGCCGGCAGGACGCCCGCGCTCTCGCCGTGCACGTGCTGGACGTGCTGGACCACATCCCGGAGAAGGTGCGCTGACCCTCGACCGGAGGATTCCGGAGGCCGCCCAGCGGGCGTTCGGAGCTCCGGCCTCCCCCGCGCCGCCCACCGCCCGGGTCGTGAAGTCCCGGATCCGTCCGTCGGTGCCGGCCTTCGTCGACAAGTCCGTCCACGGGTCCACGGTGTCCACTGTGGACCCGTTGAGCTGAGCCGGTCGAGCCGCCCGTCGGACGACCCGCGCCGCCCCACCGTGGCCACTGTGGATCCCGTTGTCACTCGATGGTGTCGACGGGATCTTGCGCGAAAGAAGTCCGCAATATTCGGGTGAGCAATCCTCTGTGGACTCGCCTGGCGGCATGGGTAACTCGTTCGAGTGGACATTTGCGTTGTTCGCGCTGTTCGCCCGATTTTCGCGTGGCGTTCCGCATTCAGCGCCCCTAGCGTCTGCCGACGGTGGCCGGGGCCGCCGAACCGGGTCATTGGCTGGTCCACAGTGGACTCGTGGCCCGGTCGCATGTCCGCGTGTGCGGAAGACCTCGATCACTTGGGCGGGCCGGTGCTGGTGCCGGCCGGTTGACTGATCGACCGAGGGCAACACGGATGAACCGCATACCCACAGCGGCGTCGCCAGAGGTGTCCCGGCACCTCAGGTGGGCCGCGCTGTTGGCCGTCGGTGCCGTACTCGGCACCCTGATCCTCTTCGGCACGTTGTCGAGACCACCCGAAGCGCACGCCGTCGAGGCGCCGGTGGACCTGGGCACCGCGGAGAGCTTCTCGGTACTGGGAGGTGCGTCGGTCACCAACACCGGTGACAGCACGTTGAACAGAGACCTCGGCGTGAGTCCGGGTACCAGCATCACAGGCTTCCCGCCCGGCATCGTCGGCGGCACCATCCACAACAACGACGCGGTGGCCGCTCAAGCGCAGTCCGACCTGACAGTCGCCTACAACGACGCCGCGGGCCGCGCGCCCACCGCCGAGGTCCCGGCCGACCTCGTCGGACTGACGTTGGTCGGAGGCGTCTACCGGGCGCCCGGGGCGCTCGGGCTGTCCGGGGCGATGACCCTCGACGGCCAGGGGGACCCGAACACGGTCTGGATCTTCCAGGTGGCCTCGACGTTGATCACCGCCTCGAACAGCTCGATCAACCTCGTCAACGGCGCTCGGGCGTGCAACGTCTTCTGGCAGGTCGGCAGTTCCGCGACCCTGGGCACGAACTCGGACTTCGTCGGCACGATCATGGCGCTGACGTCGATCTCGGCGAACACGGGCGCGGACGTCCAAGGCCGGGCGCTCGCACGCAACGGCTCGGTCACCCTGGACGACAACACCTTCACCACCGACCTGTGCGAGGTCATCCCGACCACGACCACCACAACCACGACGGACGCCACCACCACGACGACGGACACCACGACCACGACCACCGACACCACCACCACGACCGACACCACGACGACCACGACCGACACGACCACGACGACCACCGGCACCACGACCACCGGCACCACGACCACCGGCACCACGACGACCGGCACGACGACCACCGGCACGACGACCACCGGCACGACAACTACCGGCACGACGACCACCGGCACGACAACTACCGGCACGACGACCACCGGCACGACAACTACCGGCACGACGACGACTGGCACGACTACCACCGGTACGACCACTGGCACGACCACGACTGGCACGACCACGACCGGTACGACCACGGGCACCACCACGACCGGTACGACCACTGGTACGATCACGGGCACCACGACGTCGGGCACGACCACGGGCACCACGACGAGCGCCCCCACGTCCGGCACGACCACCACGACCTCGCACGGCGGTGGTGTGGTTCCCAGCACGACACCCAAGCCCGGCGACTTCAGGCCGACGGAGCACGTGCCGCCACATCCCACGGGGCTGGCGGCCACCGGATCGACGTCTCCCGTCGGCCTGCTGATCAGCCTGGGTGCCCTGTTCGTGGCACTCGGTGCCGCGCTCATCGGCGTCGCACGTCAGCGAGCACGTCTGAAGAGGTGACGACCTGAACGACGATGCCCGGTCGGTGCCGAGCACTACGCGCACCGACCGGGCATCACGTGCGAACTCGCCGACGTGCGCCGGCCGGTCAGCGACCGGTGGAGCGCGACCGCCGGCGGCGGCTCGCGTTCACGCGGACACGCCTGCGCCACCACGGGCTGCGGGCCGCGGTGGTGTCGGCGGGCTGGGGGACGGGTGGTGGCTGTGGGGCCGAGGGGTCCGGTGTGGTGGTCACGACGCGCTGCCTTCGGCGGGGTGCGCCGGGCGTCGTGGTTCGCGCAGTGCCGCTCGCAGGCCGCGCGTGGCCCCGTCGGCCGTCGTCAGGACGTCCTCGGTGGTCGGGTCGGTGAGGTTCGTGGTCATCGGGGTGGTCCCCGTCTCCGGTCCGCCAGGCTCTGCCGGACGTCGTCGTGCGCCCGCCGGTGGCGCCGGCTGGGATGTCGGCGGTCAAGGCGCATCGGTACGTCCCACCCTACGCCGAAATTCGCCGACCGACCGGCTTCGGTCGTTTTTTCGGTTCGACCGCCGCAGCCCGGCCGATTTTCTCGAGAATTTCACCCGGTGAGGTTTGAAACGGCCTTGTTCGGGGTTCTCGCCCGGCTCTATGCTGTGCGTGGCGAGTTCCTCCGCCCGGACCCCGCGGACGGCCACCTCCAGGTGAGAGGACCCTCATGGCCATCCCCGCTCGTAGTCCCGCTCGTCCACTTCCGCCCGATGCCGCCCTCCTGAGCTCCGGGCTGGCGTCCGCTCGACTGTTCACGGTCGTGACCCGGACGCTGTCGTCGTCCACCGTGGTGTGCGCGGTCTCCGGGGAAGTGGACCTCTGGACGGCGCCGCGGCTGCGCGACAGCCTGGTGGCGCAGCTGCGCCCGGCCGGTCCGGACCTGGTCGCCGACCTCGGCGAGGTCGGTTTCCTCGGCGCGGCGGGGCTCGCCGCGCTGGTGGAGGCCCGGTCCGAGGCGGACGCGTTCGGGGTGCGCTTCTGCCTCGTCGCCCGCACCCGCCCGGTCCTGCGGCCGTTGGCGGTCGCCGGACTGCTCCTCGCGTTCGACCTGTACGTCCACGTCGACGGCGTGCCGGCCCGGGCCGCGCCTCCGGGTCACCGCCTCCCGGGCTCCTGACGGCGGCACGCGCCGGGCGTGAGGCCGCACGGGGAGGCGCAACTCCTGCCGGCCGGCACTGACAACGCACCGCTCGTCTGATTGTCCGGGCGGTGGCGGAAAAGCTCGAATTCACCGTGGCCGGGTCGGAAGTCCGCGCGCGAATTTCCGGCGTTCCGGTGGTTTTCGATTGTTCTCAGCGGAATCTCAGCGGCAATTCCGCCGGCGCGGCGTAGCGTCGGATCACCCGCCCGGGGACGTGACCGCCGTCGCCGCTCCTCCACCTCGAAAGGTCTTGGCATGGCTCGAACCTACGGGTTCCTCAGCACGTACCCCCCGACGCAATGCGGTCTGGCCACGTTCACCGCCGCGCTGCTCGACCACCTGGTCGCCGCGACACCGGGAGGTCGCGGGAGGGTCGTCCGCGTGCTCTCCGACACCGACCGGCCGCACGGCCCGACGTCGCCCGTGGTGCACGAGATGGTCGCCGGTGGTGTCGAGGCGGGCGCGGACGTGCTCAACGACTGCGACGTGGTCGTGGTGCAGCACGAGTACGGCATCTACGCCGGCCGCGACGGCGAGGACGTGCTCGGTGTGCTCGCCCGGCTGCGCGTCCCGGTGGTCGTCGTGCTGCACACCGTCCTCACCGAGCCCACACCAGGGCAACGCCAGGTGCTGGAGGACGTGGTCGGCCAAGCGGACGCGGTGGTGACCATGTCGGAAGCGGCACGGGACCGGCTGCTCGCCGGGTACGCCGTCGCACGCGCCGAGGACGTGGTGGTCATCCCGCACGGGGCGCTGCCCGTCGACACCCCCACGACCGAACCGCCGCCGCGCGCCGACCGGCCGCTGATCCTCACGTGGGGGCTGCTCGGGCGTGGCAAGGGCGTCGAGTGGGGCATCTCCGCCCTGGGGATGCTGCGGGACCTGAACCCGCGCTACCTGGTGGCCGGTCAGACGCACCCGAAGGTGTTGGCGTCCGAGGGCGAGGCCTACCGCACGCACCTGGGTGCGCGGGCCGCCGCGTTCGGGGTCGCCGACCTGGTCGAGTTCGACGCGACCTACCGGCCGGTGGACGCGCTGGCCGAGCTGGTCGGCCGCGCCGACGTGGTGCTGCTGCCCTACGAGTCCTCCGAACAGGTCACCTCCGGTGTCCTCATCGAGGCCGTGGGCGCCGGCCGACCCGTGGTCGCGACGGAGTTCCCGCACGCGGTCGAACTGCTGGCGGGCGGGGCGGGGCTGGTGGTGCCGCACCGCGACCCGGTGGCCATCGCCGCCGCGCTGCGGCGCGTGCTGACCGATCCGGGGTTGGCCGCGGGGATGGGCGAGCGGGCCCGGCGGCTCGCGCCGAGCGTGAGCTGGCCCGCGGTCGCGCGCCGCTACCTCGGCCTGGCCGAGCGGCTCACCGCCGCCCGGGTCGTGGCCACCCCGTGACCGGCCCGAGCTTCGCCCACCTGGTCCGGCTCAGCGACGACGTGGGCCTGCACGAGCACGCCCTGGGTCCGCTGCCGCTGCGCGAGCACGGCTACTGCCTGGACGACGTGGCCCGCGGGCTGGTCGTGCTGTGCCGCGAGCCGGACCCGTCCGCCGAGCTGGTCGCGCTGCTGGAGCGCTACCTCGCCTTCACCGCCCACGCGCAGACCGCGGACGGGCGCTTCCACAACCGGCTCGGGCACGACCGGGTGTGGCGCGACGAGCCGGGTCTGGGCGACTGGTGGGGCCGCGCCCTGTGGGGCCTGGGCACCGCCGCCGCCCGCGCGCCGCTGCCGTGGCTGCGCGCGGCGGCCCTGGCCCGCTTCGACGCGAGCGCCCACCACCGCCCGCCGTCGGTGCGGTCGATGTGCTTCGCCGCGCTGGGCGCGGCCGAGGTGCTGCGCGCGGTGCCGGACCACGAGCTGTCGGTGAAGCTGCTGGCGGACATCCCCGCCGTCGTCGGAGGGCCGGACCGGGCGGTGCCGTGGCCGTGGCCCGAGGCACGCCTGTTCTACGCCAACGCCGTGCTGCCCGAAGCGCTCATCGCCGCCGGCGAACTCCTGCGCGACCGCCAAGTCCTCGACGACGGCCTGTGGCTGCTGGCGTGGCTGCTGGCCGCGGAGACCCACGGCGACCGGCTCTCGCCCACGCCCGTGCACGGGTGGCGCGCCGGCGAGCACCGCCCGGCGTTCGACCAGCAGCCCCTCGAAGCCGCCGCGCTCGCCGACGCCTGCGCCCGCGCCCACCGGGCGACCGGGGAGCGGGCGTGGCTGGCCGGGGTCCGGCGCGCGGTGGCGTGGTTCGGCGGCGACAACGACACCGGGGTGCCGCTGCTGGACGACGAGACCGGCGGCGGGTGCGACGGCCTGTCGCACGACGGGCGCAACCCCAACCAGGGCGCCGAGTCCACGCTGGCGCTGATCTCGACCCTCCAGCACGCCCGCGCGTTCACCGGGAGCGCCGGGTGAGCGCCCTGGTGACCCGGGGCCGGGTGCGGCTGCGGCCGGACCCGCGCCGGGTCGTCACCAGGCTGTTCGTGCCGGGGGAGGAGAAGCCCGAGCACGAGTCCCGTTCCGCGGCCGTGGTCCGGCGGGTGATGGCGTTGGACGAGCCCGCCGTGGAGGCCGCGCTGACCCGCACGGTGCGGTCGTTCGCGCGGCGGCACCGCGACCTGCGCGAGACCTTCGCCGACCACTTCGCGAGCGTCGGCCACCGCCTCGACCCCGGCGTGGAGCTGACCGAAGCGCGGCGGATGCTGATCGGCGCGTACTTCACCCACGAGTACTCCGTGGAGGGCGCGGCGCTGTGCAACCCGTCGCTGGTGGTGCACCCCGACCAGGAGGGCGTGCCGCGCGGCCACCTGCGGTGCGTGCTCAGCGTGCGCGGCATCGGTGAGGGTCACATGTCCTCGATCGGGTTCCGCACCGCCGTGATCGCACCCGACGGCACGCTCGCCGTCACCCCGCCCTCGGCGTTCGCCACGGTCGGCGTGCGGCGCGAGCCGGTGCACGAGAAGGCGCTGTTCCGGGGCAAGCTCGCCGAGTTCGGCCACGACGACGAGGTCTCCGCCGTGCTCAACCGGTACCTGCCCGAGCGCTTCACCGGCGGCGAGCTGGACCTGCTGCTGGCCACCCTGCACCCGCGCCTGGTCGCCCGGCAGGAGGCGCACCGCACCATCGAGCTGATCCGGTGGATCGCCGCGTGCAGCTACACCGCCGAGTTCGCCGAGGACACCTCGCTGAGCGAACGGGTGCTGTGGCCCACCGGCCCGTCCGAGCGGCAGGGCATGGAGGACGCCCGGTTCGTGCGCTTCACCGACGACGACGGCGAACGGACCCACTACGCCACCTACACCGCCTACGACGGCGTGGACGTCGCGCCACAACTGTTGGAGACCAAGGACTTCCGCACCTTCCGCGTCACCCAGACCACTGGTCCGGGCGCGCGCAACAAGGGCATGGCGCTGTTCCCCCGGCGGATCGGCGGCCGGTACGCGGCACTGTCGCGCGGCGACGGGGAGAGCACCTTCGTCACGACCTCCGACGACCTCCGCTGCTGGACGTCGCCACGCCGGGTGGCGGCGCCGTCCCGGGACTGGGAGCTGGTGCAGGTCGGCAACTGCGGCTCGCCCATCGAGACCGACGAGGGCTGGCTCGTGCTCACCCACGGCGTGGGCCCGATGCGGGTCTACTCGATCGGCGCGATGCTGCTCGACCTCGACCACCCCGAGCGGGTGCTGGCGAGCCTGCCCGACCCGCTGCTGGTTCCTTCCGGCGAGGAGCGTGACGGGTACGTGCCCAACGTCGTGTACTCGTGCGGAGGTCTGCTGCACGGCGACACGCTCGTGATCCCGTACGGAACAAGTGATTCCTCCATCGCGGTGTGCACCACGTCGCTGACGGCGCTGTTGGCCGCGATGGGGCGTGGGGTGGGGTGACGGCGTCGGTGGGTGGTCGTGGCGGGCCGGAGTGTGCCCGCCGCGCAGACCGGCTGTGCCCGTTTCTCGTTCGTCTCGGTGGGGTAGTACTTCCGGATAGTCGCCGGTGGTGCTCTTCTTGACAGGAGTCGGGATGTCCCGAGCGCGGATGACCGCACCTTCCCCGGTGCGTGTGGCGACCCTGGCCGTGAGCGCGCTGTTCATCGTGGTCGGCGTGGCGGGGTTCATCCCGTGGGTGACGGCCGACTACGAAGAGTTGCGGTTGGCGGGTCGGCACTCGCACGCCCTGCTGTTCGGCGTGTTCGAGGTGTCGGTCGTGCACAACCTCGTCCACCTCGCGTTCGGCGTCACCGGTGTGCTCCTGGGCAGGTCGGTGCGCAGCGCGACCCTCTTCCTGGTCACCGGCGGCGTGCTCTACCTGCTGCTGTGGCTGTACGGGTTGTTGATCGACGAGGACAGCGCCGCCAACGGCCTGCCCGTCAACGACGCCGACAACTGGCTGCACCTCGTGCTCGGCATCGGGATGACCGCGCTGGGGTTGAGGCTGGGCAAGCCGACCCCGCCGCGCGCCACCCGGTGACCGCTCGTCGGAGCCCAGCGGTGGACTGAACGTTCCGACCCGCTCGCCCGAATGGGCGGCGGAGGCTGCCCGCGGGACGGGGCGCGGGGGCGTTGTGCTCGTCGGACGCCCGGCGGAGCTTGGGGGCATGGGCACCGCCCGTGAAGACCGCACACCGCCCGTGCCACAGCCTGAGCCGGTCCGCAGACCCCGACCGGCCCCAGCCGGCCTGCTGGCCCTCCAACGCGGCGCGGGCAACGCCGCCACCTGCGCGGCGTTGCGCCGGATGCCCGTGGTCCAGCGGGCGATCGGGTTGGAGATCGAGGTCTCCATCCCGGCCGACCGGCTCACCGCGCCGCAGGCGGCGAACCTGGCCGCCTTCGAGGCGGCTGTGCCGCCGAACCGGCTCGGCGCGGCGGCGTACGCGCAGGCGAACGGGTGGATGCAGTACGGCACCATCGTCCGGCCGCTCGCCAACGGGTTCCACGTCGAGGCCGACCACGACAACCGCGTGGTGACGCAACCCGCGTTCCAGCAGCCGCTGCCCGAGGCCGGCATCGACACGATCCTGGAGATCGTCACCGACGCCAACGCCGCGGACACCGTGCCCCAGTTCCGCCAGGTCGTCCAGAACGTCCGCAACTGGATCACGGCCGTGGAGGCCGCCACCGCGGGGATGACCACGCGCGCCGCGCCACCCGGCGGCCTCGCCAACCGCCACATCGGCCCGATGACCTACGGCGCCCCGCTCGCGGCACGCCTGCCGCACCACAACTGGCTGGGCAGCGTCCAGGTCAACCTCGGCATCGACCTGCGCGAGTACCACAGCATGATGAAGTGGTACGCCGACTCGCGCTTCGCGAAGGCCAAGCGCGTCCCGCCCGGTGACCAGCAGATCTTCCGGGACATCAAGGCGCACATGCGGCTCGCGGTCGCCGTGGGCCGGACCGTCACCGCGGACATCATCGCGGGCAACCTGCCCGCCGGGGCCGGCGGGATCGTCGCGCCCCCGCTGCCCGCGCCGGTGGTCCAGCAGGCGGGCAACCTGCGCGGCATCCGCGGCTGGGTGACCCACATGGCCCTCTACCTGGCCCGCGCGCACGCGGCCGGGTTGGGCGGCAGCCTCAAGAACCTCACGCCCCTGCTGATGAAGACCCCGCCCGCCGTCGCCACGCACTACGGCCTGACCGCCGCCGAGATCGCCGTCTTCAACGCCCGCTCCCAGGCCATCCTGGAACACGTCCTGGCACTGGTCGGCCGCCCGGTCGGCCCGGGGGCGGGCGGCGGCACGGCGGTGTTCGGCGCGCACCTGGCCACCGCGCACGACGTCGCGACCAACCCCTGGACCGTCGTGGCGCCGACCGGCGGACACCTGGCCAACCTCGCCGGCGGCGTGACCCCGTTGACCGGCCGCCCCCTGCTGGGCGCCACCGGCGTCGGCCCGGCCCGCACCGGCGCCCACCTGGGCGGCCTCCCCGCACCCGCCCCCGGCGTCGTCGGCGGCCTGCACGCCCCCGGCGGCGCACCTGCCGTGGTGGGCGCGGGCGCCCGCGGCGGCTTGGTCACGGAGTTCCGCACCCTGCCCGGCCTTTATCCGCCCGACCAGTGGGAGGCCTTGGGCGTGGCGTTCCTCCGCGCGGCGATCCGGCGCAACTCCCGTCCGGGCGTGTGAAGCTGATTTCGACGACGATTCCGGGCCGACTACGAGGCGGCGCACTGACCGACGCGGCTGTGGCTACTCCCAGGTGACCTGGAGCAGGTCGGAGGTGAGTTGGGTGAGGCCGTTGACCGCGCAGTCGGCGTTGGTGTGCAGCACGATCGGGTAGGCGTTGGCGGTGTCGCCGGCCAGGGGGCCGCTGGTGAAGTAGGCGCTGATGGTCAGCCGGTCCGCGGTCGGGTCGGTGTTGACGGTGATGCGGAACTTGCTCTTCTCGCCGGTGTTCCAGGTGAGGACGGCGCCTTCGGTGATCGTCATCGCGGGCGCGCAGGGGGCGGTGCCCAGCGGCCTGGTGACCGTTCCGGTGCCGGTGCGGACGCCTGACTTGAGGCGGGTGTACTGGCCGTTGGGTGACACGCAGTCCACCAGCCCGCCGCCCACGTCGGCGGTGGAGGTGGTGTTGGTGGCGGTCAGCGGCGGGGTGAAGTTGAACTGGAAGTTGCCGGTGCAGGTCAGGTCACCGGTCGCCGCGTGCGCGGTGGGCCACTGCGTCCACGTCATCAGCAGGGCGGCGACGAGCACGGCCACCGCGCGGGACCGGCGCGGCACGCGTCCGGTGATCGGGTCGAGGGGATGCTTCATCGAGTACCTCCCGAACTGGCGAGCCGAACCGGTGCAAAACCCAGGGAATCTTCGACCGGCCACATGGCGGCTGCCAATCCGCCGTCGGAGTACCCGGACTGATCCTTTCGGGCGTCGGCCGAGGGGTCACCGGGGGAGCGGTCTGCCGCTCGTTGTCCGGTGGAAGGCGGTGGAGACCTCGCTGAGGAACAGGGTGTCGTCCACCAGGTCGGTGCCTCCCGACGGGGTGGCGGGGTGCGGGTGGGGTGGTGCACCTGTGGAGCGGGCGTGGAGGGCGGCGGCGATGGTCGCGGCTTCTGTTGCGGCGTCAGGGGTTCGTGCGGTCGGGTAGGGGCGGTAGGGCTGGAGGGCGAGCAGGCCGTCGCGGATTTCGATGACCCTGCGGTACAGCCGCAATCGCAGGTGGCGCAGCACCAGGACGTCGGGCACGGTCGTCCGGTCCAGTGCGATCGCGGGGTCGGCCCGGTACAGGGCGCGCCACAGCGGGCCGAGCCGGCGGTACAGGCGGTGGTGGTGCAGCCAGCCCAGGGCGGCGGGCAGGGCGGCGCCGAGCAGGACGAGCACGTACGAGGTGGTCGGGAGCACCTTGCCGGGCAGGACCGTGCGGCCGAAGGGGAATTCGAAGCCCAGGCGCGGCGAAACGGCCAGCACGGTCTTGTTGGCGAGGTACAGCAAGCCGAGCGCGGTCCCCGCGGTGAACACCCGCAGGCTGACGCGGATGGCGTGGTCGGGCGCCCGGCGGGCGTGGCGCAGGCCGAAGTGGATGACGGAGACCAGCGCGGGCGCCTGGGTGGCGGCGTAGGCCAGGCAGTACTCCATGACCCACGGGGACTGGGGGAGCAGGTCGGGCAGCGCGGCGAACAACGCGCACATCACCGCGAACCCGGAAATCACCCACCACGTCTGCCACCGGGGGCCACGCGGTCGGCCGTCGACACGGGCGATGAACTCCTGGGCGGCCCACGCGGTGAGCACCATGCCGGTGTGGCTGATCAGCCGGGGTGCGTGGGAGACACCGGTCGCCTGCCCCAGTGCCGCGTAGACGGCCGGCACCTGCACGGTCAGCGAGCACGCCAGGCCCACCAGCACCCAGCGCAGCCACACCCGCGTGCGGTCCCTGCTGCCGGAGGTCAGCACCAGCGCCCAGGCCAGGGCGGCCGGTCCCCAGTGCCGCAGCGCCTCACCCATGCAGCGCTCCACCATGCAGCGCCTCACCCATCAGCGCCTCACCCATATCGGGCGCCCTCCAACGCGGTGCGCAGCGATCCGGTGGGCACGTCCCGCTGGCGGATGAGGGAGGCGAGCAGTTCGGCCTCCCGTTCCTCCGCGGTCGAGTAGCCGGCGCGCCCCAGGACGCGCTGCACGAGGGCGGGGTCGAGGTCGGGCAGCAGCAGCCGCGCCCGTTCGGCCAGTGACACCGAGGCCGGGTAGTGGTCGCACAGCACGTGCGCGAGCTCGTGCAGGACGATGTGGTCGCGGTGGGGCGGGGTGGTGTCGCTCTCGTGGAAGATCAGGTCGGTGGTGTCCGTGGCGATCCACAGGCCGCACACGCCGGTGAGACCGGCCACGGGGATCAACCGGATCGGCCTGCCGCGGGCGTCGGCGACGGCCCGGCACAGCGGGCCGACGTCGAAGGGCACGGGTGTGGGCAGTTCGCGCAGCAGGGCCGCGTGCCGGCGCCGCATCCGCGCCCGGGTCACGGCGGCGGGTCCGGCGATTCGGGCTGGGGCAGTCCTTCCAGCTCGCGCACCCGCTCGACCATGTCGGCGATGGCTTCCAGGCTCCTGGCGGACAACCCGTTGGCGCGCAACGCGATCTGCCGCACCGGTGCGTCGCGCAGCGCGGTGAGCAGGGCCAGTTGCGCGTCGATGCGCTCGGTCTCGGCGTCGTCGAAGAAGTACGCGGGCGGCACGCCGAAGAACCCGGCGACCGCCTCCAGGTGGCGCTTGGTCGGGTTGTCGCGGATGCCCTTGCGCAGCTGCCAGAGGTAGGTGGCGGAGATCGTCGGGCCGCCCTTGTCGCGGATGGCGCGGGCGACCTCGTCGAAGGAGTACTCGCCGCCGTCGTGCGGGCGCACGGTGCGGAACAGGTGGTCCACCTTGGCGGCGAGCGTCCCGGCGTCCTCGGACATGGCGTCAGCCTAACCCGGCGACAACTGGTGTGGACGAACACCGCTTCACCCGTTTGCCCGCGTTGACCGCTCCGTTCACGCCGGTTTATGGTCTGCGCTGCCTTCGTCAACTGAGATGGAGGGGCGACCGCGAGCCGGGGGGACTCGCGGTCGGGGGAGCACGCCGCGCTTCTACCTCGGGGGGAACCCATGTCCGCACGGTCGGCGCGCTCCACCGGCAGACCTTCACCACGCAGGACGAAGGTGACGGCCGTCGCGTTGGCCCTGGTGCTCGCGGCCTCCGTCGCCGAGACCACCACGGCACCCGCCGCGATCGCCGCGCCGGAGCCGACGAAGGCCGCACCGGCGCCCGTCCAGTCCCGCCCGGACACCGTGTCCGCCGCCGTCAGCGCGCGGGCGCAGGGGTCGAAGGTCGAGGTGGAGTCCCTGCGGACGGAGTCCTCCACCACGTGGGCCAACCCCGACGGCACCATGACCACCGACGAGCACTCGGGTGCGGTCCGGTTCCGCACGGCCGAGGGCCGGTGGAAGGACGTCGACCTCGCCTGGCGCCGGAACCGGGACGGCACCGTGTCGCCCGGCGGACACCCGCTCGAGGTCAAGCTGGGCAAGGACCACGGCAAGGCCGGCGGTCTGCTGGTCGCGGCGGCGGCGCGGGACGGCGCCCGCGAGGTCCGCTGGGACGCGCCGTGGCCGCTGCCGAAGGCCTCCCTCGACGGCACGAAGGCCCGCTACGCCGACGTCGAGCCCGGCGTGGACTTCGTGGTGCACACCCGCCGCTCGGGTTTCGAGTACGACTTCGTCGTCAAGAGCCGCCCGGCGACCGCCCCGGTGTGGCGAATCCCGTTGCGGGTCAAGGGTTTGACGGCCCGGCAGGAACCCGACGGCACGATCGTGTTCGTGGACGCCGAGGGCAAGCCGCACTCGTCGATCCCGGTGGCGTACATGTGGGACGCGGCGGTCGAGGAGCGCAGCGGCGAACCCGTCCACCGCGCCAAAGTCGACCTGCGCGTCGAAGGCGAGCACCTCGTCGTGGCCCCGGACCCGGCGTGGTTCATGGACCCCGCGCGCAGCTTCCCGATCACGGTCGACCCGACCTACGCGGTGGCCAACGCGTTCCCGAACTTCGACACCTGGGTGCAGTCGGACTACACCAGCGACCAGTCGGCCTCGACGGAGCTGAAGCTGGGCACCTACAACGGCGGTGCGGTGAAGGCGCGGACGTTCCTCAACGTCCCGGTCGCCCCGTTCAAGGGCAAGCAGATCCTCGGCGCGACCCTGTCGCTGTTCGAGACCTGGTCCTACTCGTGCACCCCGTCCACGATGATCGTCCGCAGCGCCCAGCCCGCGTCCACGGCCACGCGCTGGACCGCGCAGCCCACGATCGGCTCCCAGTACGGCTCGGCGAACGTCGCCAAGGGCCACGACAGCGGCTGCCCCGCGGGCCGCATGTCGGTGCCGATCACCCCGCTGGTGCAGGCGTGGTCCAACGCGACCTACACCGTGGGCGGCATGGTGCTGATGGCCGGCAACGAGGCGGACTCCAACTCCTGGAAGCGATTCCACTCCAGCGAGGGCTCGGCGGACCCGTACATCTCGTACACCTACAACCGCCCGCCCACGGTCCCCGCGATGCCCACGATCGTCAACGCGGTCTCCTACGCCGCCCCCGGTGCCGCGAGCTACCTCTACACGGCGAACCGGCGCACGTGGGTGTCGTCGAAGGGCACCGACGCTGACGGCAACAACGTGCGCTACGAGTTCGAGTTCCACACCTCCACCGCCGGCACCGCGGCCACCCTGAAGGCGACCTGCTCCAGCTCCTCCTACCCCTCGGGCACCACGGCGGGCTGCCAACCCAACGCCGACCTGCCCGACAACACCGCGATCGTGGTGAGGGCACGCACCACGGACGGGTTCCTCAAGTCCGGCTGGTCGGCGTGGGCGCTGGTGCGCATCGCCGCGACAACCCCGGCCGTGCCGACGGTGTCCTGCCCGTACGCCAACGGGTCCTGGACCGACACCCCGCCCACGGCGGACATCACGTGCACGCTCACCGCCTCCGGCACCGGCTGGAGCGCGCCGGGCTACATCCGGGTCAACGTCGACTCCAAGCCCTACCCGACCAACTTCACCGGCGGCCCACCCGGCCACCTCAAGATCACCCCGACCAGCATGGGCGGCACCGGCAAGGCCACCGTCACCATCCCCAGGACCGCGGGCCAGCACTCCGTCTTCGTGCGCGCCGAAACCCCGTCCGGCCTGCTGTCCGACCTGGGCGGCTACTCCTTCGGCTACGGCGGCACGACCCTGTCCAGCCCCGCGGTGAACCCCCGCACGACCACCACGGGCGGCGTCCGCATCACCGCGTCCGGGCCGCCCAAGGGCACCTCCGGCGGCGTCACCGCCACGCTCAAGTGGCGCCTGTCCGGCTACGGCGGCGGCAGCGAGAGCACCGGGTGGAACACCGCCGTCGACGCTCCCCTCACCGTGGCCGACAACGGCAGCGCGGGCGTGACCGTGTCCGGGACCTGGAACACCACCGCCGAGACCCGGGACGCCCAACTCGACTCCGACCCCGCCACGGCGGGCGTGCAGCCGACACCGCTCGACGATCGCGTCCCGGCGTTGCTGGACGTGCAGGTCTGCCTCGTCTACTCCGCCTCGACGCAGTGCACCTGGTCGCAGTCCAGGACCACCGTGCTGCGCGTGCCGCACGCCTTCGGCAACGGGTTCCCCACCACGGACGCCGGACCGGGCCAGGTCGCGCTGTGGACCGGGGAGTTCAACCTCGACGCCACCGACGTGTCGGTCCCGGGCCACCACGGCGACCTTTCGCTGTCCCGGTCGCACTCGACCTTCGCCGGCCCCGCGGACGGGCTCGCGGGCGTCTTCGGTCCCGGCTGGACCGCGCAGTTCGACGGCGCGGACGCCGGGGTGGCCGGGCTGCGGGTCGTCGACAACACCCGTGCGGACGGCACGCTGGTGCTGCTCGACGGCGACGGCACGGCGCTGGTGTTCGAATCCCCGAGCGGAACCCGGCGCACCACCGCGACCCTCCAGTCCGGCACCTGGGTGCCCGCCGACGCGGACACCGCGCTCGACGCGGGCAAGCTGACCGTCACGGGCACCGGTGCGGCGACCACGATCGCCTACACCGAGGACGACGGCACGGTCACCACCTTCACCACGACCGCCGCCAGCGCCCCGACAGCGGGCGCGGCGGGGACCTTCCGGCCGGCGGCCATCGCGGAGGCCGGGGTCGAGCAGCAGACCACCTACACCTACGACACCGGCGGTCGCGTGGCCCGCATCCTCGCGCCCACCGCACCGGGCGTCGTCTGCGTCGACGGCCAAGGCGGGTACACCAACGCGGTGGGCTGCCGGTCGCTGCGCCTGGAGTACGGCACCTCCGGGTCTGCCGCCGGGCGGCTGGTCGCGGCGTGGCTGGACGCCTTCAACCCCGACCGCGGCGGCATGGACTCGATCAAGGTCGCGGCCTACACCTACGACTCGGCGGGACGCCTGGCCACCGCCACCGACCCGCGCAGCAACCTGGGCACGGCCTACGGCTACGACTCCGGCAACCGGCTCACCTCGGTGAAACCCGCCGGGCTGGTGCCCTACCAGCTGTCCTACACCGCCGCGCCGGACGTCAAGCTGGCCGCCGTCAAGCGCGACCGGCCGGTCGGCGACCCGACCGGGGGCGTCGCGGTCCTGGCCTCGTTCGTCTACGACGTGCCCACCACCGGCGCCGGCCTGCCGGACCTGTCGGCGACCTCGGTCGCGCGCTGGAACCAGGCCGTCGCACCGGCGAAGGGCTTCGCCGTCTTCGGCCCCGACCACCCGGTGTCCACCACCTCGCCCGCGGGCGTCGCCGCCGGCGACTGGGCGCACGCCGACCTCTGGTACACCGACGCCAGGGGCTACACCGTCAACACCGCCCGGTACGGCGCGGGCGCCTGGCAGCACACCGCCAAGGACTACAACGCCGAGGGCAACGTGGTGCGCGCGCTCGACGAACGCGCGCTGAGGCTGATCGTTGACGACCAGTTGCCGTCAGGCGCCACCGCGGACCACCTGGCCACGCTGACCGCCTACAACGGCGACATCACCAACGGCTCGACCGTGGTGACGCCGGCGGGCACCCTCGTCACCGACACCTTCGGCCCGGCGCGGACGGCGGTGACGGCGGACGGCTCGTCGCGCCGGCTGCGCACCCACACCCGGACCGAGTACGACCAGGGCGCGCCGCACGGCGGGATCAACCCGGCGACGGCCCTGCCCTACCGGTTGGCGACCGCGGAGACCACCTACGCCCACGACCCGGGCGCCGGGGAGGACGTCGAGGTGCTCTCCCGCACCCTCACCGACTACGCGGCGCCCGCGGCGGGCGACCCGGACGGGTGGGCGCTGGGCCTGGCGGGCCGGGTGACCACCGACGTCGACCTCGACGGCACGTCCTCGGCCGGTGACATCGTCAAGCTCACCCGGTACGACACCGAGGGCCGCGCGGTCGAGGTGCGCCAGCCGGACTCGTCCGGCGCGGACGCGGGCACCGCCCGGATCACGTACTTCACCGCCGCCGCCGGCGACGCGGAGTGCGGCGGCAAGCCCCAGTGGGCCGGGCTGGTGTGCCGGACCCAGCGGGCCGCGGCACCGGACTCCGGGCCGACGCTGCCCACGACCACCACCACCGCGTTCAGCTACCTGCTCGCCCCGACCTCGGTGGTGGAGACCTCCGGCCAGGTGACCAGGACGACCGCGACCACCCACCTGCCCGACGGCCGCACCGCGTCGGTCTCGACCACCGTCGCCGGCTTGCCGGGGTCCACCCCGAACACCCGCAAGGAAACCCAGTACGACCCGCTGACCGGCGCGGCGACGACGGTGACCGCGAAGAACGCGGACGGCTCGACCGCCGCCACGGTGACCACCGGCTACGACTCGTGGGGCCGTCCGACCACCTACCAACCGTCCGGCGAGCAACCCACCACCACCGCCTACGCCGCCTCGGGCGCGGTGGCGACCGTGACCGACGCCAACGGGTCCACCCGCTACACCCGCGACGGCACGGACGCCGCCGGCCGCGCCGAACACCGCGGCCTGGTCACCAAGGTCGAGGTCACCAGCGCGGGTTCGACGTGGACCGCCACCGGCGCCTACGACGCGGGCGGCGGCCTGACCACCCAGAAGCTGCCCGGCGGCATCACCCAGCACGTCGACCTCGACCACGCCGGTGAACGGGTCGGCCTGCGCTACACCGGCCAGATCACCACCCGCCACGACGACGGCACCACCACCGTCGACCCCGACGGCGGATGGCTCGCCTGGTCCCGGGACAACGACGTCACCGGGCGCGTGGCCCGGACGTGGACCCCGGACGGCACGCTCTTCACCGGACCCGCCGGCGACGACCCGGGTGACGCCGTCCCCTATGACCGCGCCTACCGCTACGACGGGGCGGGCCGGCTCACCGAGGTCCGCGACCGCACCGCGGCGACCACCGGCGTGGACGTCACCGATCCCGCGCAGGCCCCCGCGTGCACCACCCGCTCCTACGGCTTCGACGGCAACCACAACCGGCGCACCAAGACGACCTCCCCGGCCGCGGCGGACGGCTCCTGCGCCACGACCGGCGGCACGACGACCACCAGGTCCTTCGACACCGCCGACCGCCCGGTCACCGGAGCCGGCGGGCAGGGCGCCTACGCCTACGACCCGCTCGGCCGCACCCTCACCCTGCCCGCCTCGGACGCGCCGGACCCGAGCGGCGGCGACATCACGCTGACCTACCACGACAACGACCTGGCCAGGTCCATCACGCAGCGCGGCGTCACGACCACCTTCACCCTCGACGCCGTCGACCGCCGCGCCACGGAGACGACGGGGTCGACGCAGATCGTCCGCCACTACACCGACACCTCGGACAACCCGACCTGGATCACCCAGGCGGGCAGCACCCGGCGGTACGCGGAGTTCGTCAGCCGCGACCTCGGGCTGACCGTGGACCAGGACGGCACGGCCGAGCTGGTGGTCACCGACGGGCACGGCGACGTCGTCACCACCATCGCCCTGCCTTCCGGCGACCTCGCCGCCACCGCGATCACCGGCTGGCACTCCTACGACGAGTACGGCGCGGGCGCGACCCCGACCGCCGAGGGCACGTTGAACCACGGGTGGCTCGGCGCGGAACAACGCGCGGTCTCAGGGGCCGGTCTCACGTTGATGGGCGTCCGGCTCTACAACCCGGCGACCGGGCTGTTCACCAGCATCGACCCCGTCCCCGGCGGCAACGCGAACGCCTACACCTACCCGACCGACCCGATCAACAGCGCCGACGTCAGCGGGATGATCAACGCGCCGGAGAAGGGCGGCGGGGGCGGGAAGTGCCGCAAGACCTGGAAGAACAAGCGGTGGAAGCGGGCCTACACCTGGTACACCGGCCAGACGGGCTGGGTGCCGTCGCTCTACAGCCGGCTGCCCAAGGTGGTGCGCGGAGCCCTCAAGGCGATCATGGCCCGCTACACCTTCGGCACCGTGGTCGTCGACGGGACGTGGTGGCAGTCGCGCTACAAGCGCTGGGTGGACTGCCGCTGCCGCAACGGCTACTGGCAATTCCGCTCGGACTGGGAACTCCAGGTCCGCGGGCGCGCGACGCTGGAGTTCCTGATCCTGGACGAGCGCACGGTCACGACGAGGTGGGCGCAGCACGACGCGACCTACGGCGGCTGACGGAGGAGTCCCGTCCGGCCGCGGTGCCGGCCAGGGCGAGGACGGAGAGCAGGACGAGTGCGCCGGCCGGGCCGAGAGCGGTCCAGGGGGCCAGTTCCAGGTAGGGCTGGTTCTCGGCCAGCAGGCGGCCCCACTCCGGGGTGGGAGGCTGTTCGCCCAGGCCGAGGAAGCCCAGGGAGGCCAGGACCAGGACGGTGGTCGGCAGACGCAGCAGTGCGTTGCGGACTACGGCCGGGAGGACGGCGGGGAGCAGGTGGTGGCGTAGCAGGTGGGTGGGGCCGGCGCCGCAGGAGAGGGACGACAGGATGTGGCCGCTTGCTCGTTCCTGCTGGATCAGCGCGGTGGTCTGGGCGGCGTAGGGGGTCCAGGCGATCAGGCACACCGCGGCTGCCGCGCCCCACACCGACGGGCCGGTCACGGCGGTGGTCAGCAGTCCGATGAGGACGGCCGGCAGGGTCGACATGATCTCGGTCAGGCCGGCGGTCGCTCGTCCCGCAATGCCCAGCAGCAGTCCGGTGAGGACGCTGACCGCCGTGACGCCGAGGGCCAGGCTGGCGGTGTGCAGTGCTCCGTGGCCGAGTCTGGCCAGCAGGTCGCGGCCCAGGGCGTCGGTGCCCAGGGGGTGGGTCGGTGACGGCGGGAGCAGGCGGGCGGCGGTGTCGACGTGCAGCGGGTCGCGCAGGGAGCCGGCGACGACGAGTGCGAGCAGGGCCAGGCCGCAGAAGGCGACCAGGGCCCGAGTGGAGCGCTGCGGTCGGCGGAAGGGTGTGTGGGCGGCGATCAGGCCACCGTCTCTTAGAGCCGGTCCCAAGAGCGCGTGGCGAAGTGCGCCCACCAGCAGGCCGGTGGTGACGCCGAGCAGGACCAGGGCCAGGGTCGAGGCCTGGAGGGGTGGGAGGTCCTGGGCGGTGGCGGCGTCGAGGGCCAGTCTGCCCAGGCCCGGGATGTTGAAGATCTTCTCCACCGCGACCGCGCCGCCGACCAGGGCGACGACGTTGGGCAGGAACTGGGGGAGCACCCCGGCCAGCGCGCCGCGCAGCACGCGCACAGCGATGCGGCCCGGCGGGATACCGCAGGCGTGCGAGGTCCGCACCCACGGCTCGGCGAAAGCGGCGGGCAGGGCCTGGTCGAGCAGGCCCCCGATCACCGCCCCGGACGGCACGCCGAGCGCGAGCGCGGGCAGCACCATCGACGCCGGTCCCGCCCAGCCGCTGGAGGGGAACCAGCCCAGCCACACCCCGAACACGGTGGCCAGCAGCGCGGCGAGCACGAACTTGGGCAGTGCGGCGAGGAACGCGGCTCCGGTGCCCGCCGACCCGACCGCCGCCTGCCGCGCGCCCCGGCGCAGGGTGCGAGCGACGACCAGCGCGGCCACCGCGAGCGTGACCACGAGCGCGCCGAGCACCAACGTGGTCGAGACCGCGAAAGCGTTGGCCACCAAGGGCAGGACCGGTTCACCCGACACCCATGAGGTGCCCGCGTCACCGCGCGCCAGGCCGCCGAGCCAGCGCGCGAGGTGGGTGAACGGCCCCTCGTCCAGGCCCAGCTGCGCCCGCACCGCGGCCAGTTGCGCGGGAGTGGGGTCCTGGTCGGCGAACCGGGCACGCAGGACGGTCAGCGCCGGGTCGGCCGCCGACAGCCACGGCAGCAGGGCGACGGCCGTCAGCAGCGCCGCCCCGGCGACGACACGGCCCGCGCCCGCGCGCCACCGGAGCGCGCACGTGGTGCCACCCACTACTTCAGGCGGGTGTTCAGGTCGATCAGGGAGCGCTCGCGCGGGTCGAGGCGCACGCCCTCGACCGCGGTGCTGACGCCCTGCACGACCTTCTCGTGGACCAGCGGCACGATGGCGTCGGTGCGCAGGACTTCCGCCTCGACCCGCATGATCTTCTGCTGCCGCACCGCGATGTCACCCTCCTCGGCGGCGGAGGCGATGGCCTGGTCGACGCCGGCGTCCTTCAGACGGGCCAGGTTGTAGACGCCGCTGCCGGCGAAGTCGCTGGCGAGGAACGCCACCGCGTCGCCGGTGTCCAGCAGCGTCACCCGGGAGAAGACCAGCGCGTCGAACCCGCCCGCCAGCAGGTCGCTCTCCATCTGCGTGTACTCGCGGACGTCCTGCCGCACGGTGAACCCGGCCTTCTCCAACTGCTGCTGGAGGACGGTGGCGGCCTCGGGCAGCTCGGCGCGGTTGGTGTAGGTGGCCAGGCGCAGCGTCCGGCCCTCGGTCTTGGACTTGACCTCCGCGGTGGTGGCGGCGTTCGCGCGGCCGGTCACCTCGACGCGCTTGTCGGCCGCCCAGCCGACGGCGGGACCGAACAGGCCGCGCGCCGGGTCGGCGTACCCGCCGAAGACCGAGTCGACCAGGGCGGAACCGTCCACGGCCGCGCGGGCGGCGGCGCGCAGCGACGGGTCGGCGAACAGCCCGGCGGTGTTGAGCACGAGGCTGTCGGTCCGCACGGAGGGCACTTCGTGGCGGGTGGCCGGGTCGAGCAGCTTCGCCTGGGCGGTGGGGATCCACTCGGCGATGTCGAACTCGCCGGCGCGCAGGCCGTTGGCGCGGGCGGTGCCGTCGGCGATCCACGTGACGTCGATGCCGGGCGCCTGCGCCCGCCCGCCCCAGTAGTCGTCGAAGCGGTCCAATGTGGCCTTGGTCTTGCCGGTGAGGCCGGTGATCCGGAACGCGCCGGTCCCGGCGCCGATGGGGCTGACCGTGCCGTCCGCCGCGTAGGCCTTGGCGGCGAAGATGCCCAGCGCGGGGCTGGCCAGGCGCAGCGGGAGCACCGGGTCGGCGGTGGCCGTGGTGATCGTGACGGTGTCGGCGTCCTCGGCCTTGGTCTTCAGCGTCACGTCGCTGAGCACGCGGGGCTTGGTCTTCGCGGCGCCGGCGTGGTCGAGCGCGGTGACCACGGAGTCGGCGGTGACCTCGGTGCCGTCGTGGAACTTGGCCTTGCGCAGCTCGAACACCCACGTCGTGGCGTCCTTGCGGGTCCACGACTGCGCCAGCGCGGGCACGGCGGTCCCGTCCGGACCCAGCGCGGTGAGTCCTTCGGCGACGGAGAGCTTGCTCAGCACGGTGGCGTCGTTGCTGTGCGGCGACAGGGCCTGCACCGGGGGCACCGCGAGGGCGACGCGCAGTCTGCCGCCCGAGGTCTCGCCGGTTCCACCCGCGCCCGACGCGAAACAGCCTGCCAGCACGGGGAGGAGGGCGAGCGCGGCGACGATACCGGTGGGTGTGGTGCGCATGGTGGTTCCTGTCGTGCGGGGACGCGATCAACGGTCGCGGGGAGCGGCGACACCGTATAAGGCAAGCCTCACCAAAGTTGAGGCTCGGTGATTGAAATCTCAATGATCCGTCGCGAGCTAGGTGGAAATGATTGTCATGAGCTACGGTCCGGTCCGCCACTCCACGACGACCCCCGGGACAGGTTCATGCACCACCGCACGCTCTTGGGCGCCACCGGCCTCGTGGCGGTCTCCGTCCTCCTCACCGGCTGCTTCGCGACCGGGGCGACCGGAACCGACGACCCGTCCGGCACGGGCCGGATCAAGGTCGCGATGATGCTGCCGCCGAGGTCGGGGCTGTCGCCGTTCAGCGACGACGCCTTCAAGCTGTCCCGCTGGTCGACCGCCGAGACGCTGGTGACCCTGGACGAGAAGGGCGACGCGCGGCCCGCGCTGGCCACCCGGTGGACCCGCACGTCCGACAGCACCTGGGAGTTCACGATCCGGCCCGGGGTGAGCTTCCACGACGGCAGCGCGCTGACCCCGGCCGTGGCCGCGAACACCCTGACCCGCGCGATGACCGCCGCGCCCAAGCCGCGCATCCTCGACGGCGTCCGGTGGGACGTCCGCACCGCCGGCGACACGGTCGTGGTCACCACCGACACGCCGGATCCGCTGGTGCCGCAACGACTTTCCTCGCCGCAGCTGTCCATCCTGGCCGAACGCGCCTACACCCCGGACGGCAAGGTGAACCCGGTCGGCGCCGGCAGCGGCCCGTTCAAGCTCGTGGCCGTCGACGGCACCGCGAGCGCCACGCTCGACCGCTTCGACGGCTACTGGGGCGAGAAGGCCAAGGCCGCGGGCATCGACGTCTCCTTCGTGCCGGACGGCACCGCGCGTGCCGCCGCCATCCGCAGCGGAGCCGCCCACATCGTCGAAGCGGTCCCGGTGTCCCAGGCGGCGCTGCTGGATCAGCGGACCGTCACCGAGGTCCCCATGCCGCGCACCAACACCCTGTACCTGAACACGAAGTCCGGCCCGTTCACCGATCCCGCCCTGCGCGCCGCGGTCCGCGAGGCGATCGACGCCGAGGCGATCGTGAAGGGCGTCTACGAGGGACGCGCCGACGTGGCGCAGGGCCTGCTGGGACCCGCGCTGCCGTGGGCGGCCGAGGGCCGGAAACCGTTGGGGGAGCGGACGAAGGCCGCCGACCCGAAGGGCGTGACGATCACCCTGGCGACGTTCACCGACCGCGCCGAGCTGCCCGAGGTCGCGTCGGTGTTGCAGCAGCAGTTGCAGGACAAGGGGTTCACGGTCAACCAGGTCGTGCGCGAGTACGCCCACATCGAACAGGACATGCTGGCCGGCAAGTTCGACGCGTTCATCCTGTCCCGGGCCACGGTGCTGGACTCCGGCGACCCCGTCGCCTACCTGAGGTCGGACTTCGCCTGCGACGGGTCGTTCAACATCGCGCGGCTCTGCGTGCCGGAGGTGGACGCGGCCGTGGCGAAGGCCGCCGGTGTCGAAGCCGGCGACCGGCGGCGCGCGGCGATCCTGGAGGCCGAGGCGGCGGTGCTGCGGACCGACGCGGCGATCCCCATGCTGCACGAGCGCGTCATCCAGGGCGACGCGGCGTCCGTCGTGGACTCGGCCAAGGACCCGCGCGAGCGGCTCCTGATCACCGCGACCACCCGCCTCGGGTGAGCGGCGTGTCCGTGCGCGAGCGCGGCGGGGCGCTGCCGACCCGTGCCGGGGGGTCGCCGTCGCGGGTCGGGGTGTGGCCGTCGCGGGTCGGTGCGCTGCTGCCGCGCGCCGGGGTGTGGCCGTCGCGGGTCGGGGTGTGGCTGCCGCGTGCCGGCGCGCTCGTCGTGATCGTCGCGGCCCTGGGGTCGCTGCCGTGGCTGTCGGGCCGGGACGCGGCGCTGTCCGTGCTGCGGGCCCGGACCGCCGAGCAGGAGCCGACGCCCGAGGCGCTGGAGTCCGTGCGCCGGGAACTGGGGTTGGACGCGGGACCGGCGCGGCTGCTCGGCGATTGGCTGGGTGGGCTGACGCGCGGTGACCTCGGGCGGTCGTGGGTCAGCGGCGCCGATGTGCTGCCGTCCGTGCTGTCCGGTCTGGGGGTCTCGATGACCCTGATGGGCGCGGCACTAGTGGTGACGCTGCTGGTGGCGGGCGCGTTGTGCGCGCCGACGGTGGTGCGCGGAGCGCGTGGGACGCTGCGCGGTGGTTCGGGCGGCGGGCCGGCGGCGGCACTGGCGGCGTTGCCGGAGTTCCTGGTCGCCACGGTCCTGCTCGTCGTGGTGTCGGTGTGGCTGGGCTGGCTCCCGCCCTACGGCTGGCAGGGACCGCAGCACCTGGTGCTGCCCGCGCTGGCGCTGGGCGTCCCGGCGGGCGCGGTGCTGGGGCGGTTGGTGGCGGACGCGCTGCCCGCCGTGGTGCAGGAGCGTTGGGTCGGCCTGTGGCGGACCGCGGGGTGCACGCCTGCCGTCATCGGGTGGGCGACCCTGCGGCGGGTGCTGCCCGCTCTGCTGCCGCAGGTCGGTCTTGTGGTCGTCGGGTTGACCGGCGGCGCGGTGGCCGTCGAGACCGTGTATGCGGTGCCCGGAATCGGCCGCACCGCCCTGGGCGCGGCGGAGTCCCAGGACTTGCCGCTGTTGCAAGGGGCGGTGCTCGCCTTGCTGCTGTTGGGGGTGCTCGCGGGGGCGTTGACCGGCGTGGTCCGGGGTCGGCTGCTCGGACCTGGGCTGCGGGACGCCGCGTTGTCGCTGCCCGCGCCGGTCGCGCGGACGACCGGTCGGCGGCGGATCGCGCCGATCGTGTGCGCGGTGGTGCCGGCCGTGGTCGTCGGTGCGGGGCTGCTGCGGGAACCGCTGCGGCTGGACGTGGCCGCCCGGCTCGCGGTTCCGTCGTGGACGCACCCGCTGGGCACCGACTCGCTCGGCCGGGACGTCCTGGCCAGGGTCGGGCACGGCGCGGCGGCGACGCTCGGCGTGGCGGTGGCGGTGTGCCTGTGCTCCTACCTGATCGCGATGGTGCTGGGGTTCCTGCCGGGTCCGGCGGCGGGCGTGGCGGAGGCGGCCAACGCCGTGCCGCCGGTGATCGCGGGCATCCTGGTCGCCGCCGTGCTCGGCCCTGGGGTCGTGGGCGCGTCCGTCGCGGTGGCGCTCGTGTCCTGGCCGCCGCTCGCGGCCCACGCGGCGGCCCTGGTCCAGGAGACGCGCGCTGCGACGTACGTGACGGCGTTGCGCGCCATCGGGTCGCCGCCGTCGTGGATCCTGCTGCGGCACGTGCTGCCGTCGGTCGCCGGGCCGGTCGCCCGGCACGCCGTCCTGCGCCTGCCCGCCGTCGCGCTCGCCTTGGCGTCCCTGGGTTTCCTCGGGCTCGGGGCACAGCCACCCGCGCCGGAGTGGGGCTTGCTGCTCGCCGAGTCGTTGCCCTACGTGGAGCGCGCCCCGCTGGCGGTGCTCGCCCCGACCGCGATGCTGCTGGTGCTCGCGGCCCTCGCGGTCTCGTTGTCGACGCCGGGTGGGCGGATCGGGGTTGGTGCGCGGTGAACCCCCTGCTGGAGGTCCGCGACCTGCGGATCACCACCACCGGGCCGCACGGGGTGGACCTGGTGCGCGACCTGTCCTTCGACGTCGCGGCGGGCGAGCTGCTCGCCGTGGTGGGGGAGTCCGGTGCCGGGAAGTCCGTCACCGCCCGAGCCGTGGTCGGCTTGCCGCCCGCCGGGACACGCGTGTCCGGTGAGGTCCGCTTCGACGGCGAGGACCTGCTCGGCGCTCCGGAGGCGGTGTACCGGAGGCTGTGGGGACGCAGGCTCGCCTTCGTGCCGCAGGACGCGTTGTCCGTGCTCAGCCCCGTGCACACGATCGGGGACCAACTCGCGCTGGCCATCCGGTCGGTGCGCGGGGTGGGGCGCAGGGCGGCGCTGGAGCAGGCCGTCGCCGCGCTCGACCGGGTCGGCATCCCGGACGCCGCCCGCCGCGCCCGCGCCTACCCGCACGAGTTCTCCGGCGGCATGCGCCAGCGCGCGGTGATCGCCCTGGCGACCGTCAACGACCCCGACCTCCTCGTGGCCGACGAGCCGACCACCGCCCTGGACCCGACCGTGCAGGCCCGGGTCCTGGACCTGCTGGACGGCTTCCGCGAACGCGCCGGGATGGCGGTCGTGCTGGTCACCCACGACCTCGCCGTGGCCGCCGCCCGCGCCGACCGGGTGCTGGTGGTGTACGCGGGCCGGCACGTGGAGTCCGGTCCGGCGCACCGGGTCCTGCGCGAGCCGCGCGCCCCCTACACCGCCGGCCTGGTCGCGTCGCTGCCCGCCCGGCACTCGACGACCCGGTACCTGCCCGTGCTGCCCGGAACACCCGACGCGCCACCGACCGGCTGCCCGTTCGCGCCGCGCTGCCCCGCCGCCTCGGACGTCTGCGCGCGGCACGAACCCGAGCCCACCGAGTGGCGGGACGGGCACCGGGCGTCCTGCCACCGGCTCGCCGAACTGCCACCGCGCACCGCGGACCTGTTCGAGGGGATCACGGCATGACCCCGCTGGAAGGACTCACGGCATGACCCTGCTCGAAGTCCGGGACCTCGTGGTCCGCTACCCGGCACGGGGCCGCCGAACGCCGCCGGTCGTGGCGGTGGACGGGATCTCCTTCACCGTGGCGGCGGGGGAGACCCTCGGCCTGGTCGGCGAGTCCGGCTCGGGCAAGTCCAGCACCGCCTCCGCCGTGCTCATGCTGCGCCGACCGGAAGCCGGGTCCGTCCGCTTCGACGGCCGCGAACTGACCACTGTGGACGAACGCGGGCTCCGCGCGCTCCGGCACGGTTTCCAACCGGTGTTCCAGGACTCGTACGGCGCGCTCAGCCCGCGCAAGACGGTGTTCGACGCGATCGCCGAGCCGCTGCGCGTGCAGGGCCGCTGGGACGCCCGGACCGGCCCCGGCCGGGTGGCCGAGCTGCTCGACCTCGTGCGCCTGGACTCGTCCGTGGCCCGCAGGCGGCCGGCGGAGCTGTCCGGCGGGCAGTGCCAACGCGTCGGCATCGCCCGTGCGCTGGCCGTCGAGCCGAGGCTGCTGGTGCTCGACGAGCCGGTGTCCGCGCTGGACCCGTCCGTGCGGGCCGGTGTGATGAACCTGTTCACCGAGTTGCAGGACGAGCTGGGGCTTGCCCTGCTGTTCATCTGCCACGACCTCGCGCTGGTCCGGCACGTGGCGCACCGGGTGGCGGTGCTGCACCGGGGCCGCATCGTCGAGTCCGGTCCCGCCCGCCGGGTCTGCGACGCGCCCACCCACGACCACACCCGCGAACTGCTGTCCGCGGTACCCGACCTCGACCACCTTGTCGCCTCCGGAGGATCGACGCAGTGATCACCAACACCACCCTCAGCGTCGGCAAGCTGTCCGCCACGCCGGGCACCAAGGTGCGCGGCAGCGTGCCTGTCGACCTGGGCACGCTCACCGTGGACGTCCCGTTGGTCCTGGTCAACGGCGGCCGGCCCGGTCCCCGTGTGGTGATCACCGCCGGCGTGCACGGTGGCGAGTTCACCGGCATCGACGCGGCGCACCGACTCGCGGCCCGCCTCGACCCCGCCGAGGTCCGCGGTCAGGTGCTGCTCTGCCTGGTCGCCAACCCTCCCGCGGTCTACGGCGGACGGCTGGGCACGTCCCCGCTCGACGGCGTGAACATCAACCGCGTCTTCCCCGGCGACCCCGAGGGCGGCCCCACCGAGCGGCTGGCGGCGTGGCTGTTCGCCACCCTGGTCGAGGGCGCCGACGCCTACGTGGACCTGCACGCCGGTCGCATCGACGAGTTCCTGCGCGACTTCGTCGGCTACCGCCTCAGCGGCAACCCGGACCTGGACGCCAAGACCGCCGGCATGGCCCGTGTCGTCGGCTACGACGACGTGGTCGTGGGCCTGCATGCCGACGACGGCAACAGCCACGCGGCGGCGGTCCGGCGGGGCATCCCGGCCATCCTGATCGAGACCGGCCAACGCGGCGAGCGCGACCCGCGGGTGGCCGAGCGACTCGTCGACACCCTGCTGCGGCTGCTCGACTTCATCCTGACCGGCGAGGACGTCGAAGCCCCGCCCGCCCGCGAATGGGTCTGGGCCGGTTTCGTCAGCGCCGAGGCCACCGGCCTGTGGTACCCGACCGTCACCGCCGGGGACGACGTGACAGAGGGCCAGGTCATCGGCCGCATCACCGACCCGGCAGACGGCACTGATCACGAAGTCCGCGCGCCGGCCACCGGGCGGGTCTTCTACGGCATGCACGGCCTGACCGTGGTGCCCGGCACCGACCTCGTCGCCATCGCAGCGCCGCGCTGACTGCTGCGAGGCCGCCTGCGGGCGATTCGTAGACTGCGTGCCGTGGACGAAGTCGTGCTCGGCTGGGTGACCTGTCCATCGGGGCAACTCGTCCTGGTGGACGGGGGATACCTCGGGCTGTGGTGCGGGGATCGCTCCCCCGGCGAGGACGGTGCCCCGGCGGTCGACTTCGCGGTGGTCGGCCCCGACGCCGACGCCGCCGCGCTGTCCTTCGACCACCAGCCCGGTCGCCGGCTGTACGACATCCCCGAGCACGCGGCGGAGCGGTTCGCCGCGAAGTTCGACGAGCACTGCCGCCTGCACGGCTTCGACGCCGCGCTGCACCGGTTCCCCGGCCGGGTCCCGCACCGCGAGCGGGTGCGGCACGCGATCGAGGCGGACGACCCGGGTTTCCTGATCACCGGTGTGCCGGTCGTCGCGGTCGGCGGTGTGCCGACCGACCGTCCGCTGCGCGTCGTGGCCACGCGTGGACAGTGGGGGTGGGCGCGCATCCGGATCGAGCTCGGCGACGGGCCGGCCACGCGGCAGCGCCCGCTGTCGCCGATCAGGGTCGACCAGGCCCGGTTCGCCTTCGCCGACGCGGACGCGCTCGGGTCGTGGGTCCACGACGATCCCCTCGACGGCCTCGCCGACGTGGTGTTCTGGGGCAGGGACGAAGACGAGGTCGCCGCCGAGTTCGACGCACAGCGCACCGGCACCCCGGGAGACGACCCCTACGGCTGGCTGGACCTGCCGATCCGCGAGGCCTACCACCGCGCGGTGGCGCTGGAGGAGCGCAGGAACACGGCCCCGGAACGCAAGTTCGCCTTCGACTTCCGCCCCCACTCCCACCACTGGCAGGTCATGGCGGCCCTCCGAGCCTCCGACCACGAGGCCGCCACCCTCACCATCGACGGCGCCGACATCATGATGGCGATGACCTCCACCGGCGACGGCTTCTTCCCCACCCACCTCCACTCGGACGCCCACGGCACCCCCACCGCCGTCGAGATCGTCATCGGCGACTGACAGATGAGGTGGGGAAGATGGACAAGCAGGCGAGAAAAGCGGCGAAAGGGGCCTATCGACAGCGCCGCCGGGACGCCGACTGGCAGGAGCTGGGCCTGGACTTGAATGCGGACTGCGGTCGCAAGCGGCGTTCTGCGACTGCGAAGTCCTGACGGTGGATCCCGATGCCTCTAACTGACCGGCCCGGAGGATGTTCATGACAGCAACGGCCCGTGACGCGCTGGTGGCCGTGGCCGCTCTGCTCGCGCCGGACGCCTCGCAGGTGGCCGCTCGTGTGGTGGCTGCTCACGATGATGCCGACGCCTACCTGCGGGAGCACGCCGACCAGCTCGACGAGCGCGGTATCGACGAGCCGATTCCGGAGTTGGCGTGGATCGCGCTGGTGGACGCCCTTGCCGACCACGGTCTGCTGGCCGAGGTCGACTGGAAGGAGGCGGCGGACGAGATCGTCGGCGAGTTGCGGGCGTTGCGGTCCGCGCCGCGGGCGGAGGAGTTGTGGGACTCGTTGGCGCAGAGCGAGTTGCCGACCTACGAGTTCCTTGAGGCGGCGGGGGAGCGGCTGCACGGCACGGGGACGGCGCTGGCGGTCCTGGACATCGAGTCCGACTGCTACCCGTTGGTGCTCCTGCCGGCCGCGCACGCCGACGAGCTCGTCGCTTCCGCCGCCACGGCCGGGTTCGAAGCCGCGGTGCTCGGACAGCGGTACCAGGTGGAGTTCGAGGACAGGTTCGACGGCACGACCCTGGACACGAGCAAGTGGCTGCCGCACTATCTGCCGCAGTGGAGCACCCGCGAACGTTCGGCCGCGCGCTACCGCGTCGCCGACGGCGAGCTGCGCCTGCGGATCGACGAGGACCAGCAGCCGTGGTGCCCCGAGTTCGACGGCGCGCTCAAGGTCTCCTCCTTGCAGACCGGGGTGTTCTCCGGCCCGCTCGGCAGCCGGATCGGCCAGCACCGCTTCACCGACGCCGCCGTCGTGCGCGAGGAACAGTCGCCGCTGCGCCTGTTCACGCCGCAGTACGGGCGCTTCGAGCTGCGCGCGAAGGTCAGCGACGACCCCGCCACGATGGCGGCGCTGTGGATGATCGGCTTCGAGGACGAGCCGCACCGGTCCGCGGAGATCTGCATCATGGAGGTGTTCGGCCGCGACGTGCACCCCGACCGGGGGACGATCGGGATGGGCCTGCACCCCTTCGGCGATCCGGCCATCGTCGACGACTTCGCCAAGGTCGAGGTACCGGCGGACCTCCGCGAGTTCCACGTCTACGGCGCCGAGTGGACGCCGGAGCAGGTCGTCTTCTACTTCGATGGCCAGCCGGTGCGCACGGTGGCCCAGTCGCCGGACTACCCGATGCAGTTCATGCTCAACATCTACGAGTTCCCGGACCAGGTGACGGACCCGCGTCCGTACCCGAAGGAGTTCGTGGTGGACTGGTTCCGCGCCTACTCCCTCCGCTGACCGGACTCAGGTCCGGTCGCGCGACCGCCTGCGCAGCACGAACACGAGTGCGCCCAGCAGCGCGAGCGCGCCGACCGCCGTGACCCACCACCACGGTCCGGAACCCGACGCGCTCGCGGTCTGCGGCGTGGTGGCGTCGGATCGGGCGGACTCGCTCGTCAATGCGACGTCGTTGCCGTCGCCACCGCGGTAGGTGAGTCGGAGCGCGCCGACTGCGGCTCCCTCCGGCAGGCCGTCGAAAGTGCCGCTCACCTCGGCGGTTCCCCTGTTGTCGATGATCACGCCGGGGTCCCGGGCCGGGTCGAGCGTGCCCGCGAGCGTCACCGCGCCGGTGACGCTCATGCGGGTCGCGCTCAAGCGTGCGCCGGGTCGCTGAGTGTAGGGGCCGCGCACGGTCGCACCGGTCGCGTCGACCGTCCCGGCGTTGTCCACCGCGCCCTCCACCGTGCCGGTGACCCGCAGCGTGCCGGCGGGTTCCACGGTGAGCTGCCGCACCTGCGCGGACCCGGTCAGCGCGAGGGTTCCCCCTCGGACGGTCCAGGGAGCGGCCGGTGTGACGTGCGCGCCGGTCACGGTGAGGGTTTCGGCGCCGGTCTTGGTGACGCTGCCGGCGGTGACGGTGCCGCCGAACGTCGTCGCGGTGGTGGCGTGCACGGTCAGGGCTCCGGCGGCGGCCACCGCGCTGCCCTCGACGCCGGAGAGGTTGTTGACCGTCTGGTCGCCGGCCCGGGCGAGGTCCAGCGTCGCGCCCGTCGCCGGGAGGTCGACCGCGGTGCTCGCGGCGAGGGAACCGCCGGTGACCGCGAGCGTGCCCCCTCGCACCGTGGTCCTGCCCGTGTAGGTGAGGTCGCCGGTCAGGGTGGTGGTGGCCGGGCCGGCCTGGGTCACCGAACCGCCGCCGCTGATCCGGGCGAGTTCGACGCCCCGGGTGGCGTTCTGGAGGACCAGTTCGCCGTTGTCGACGATCCGGCCGGATCCGAGGAGTGAACTGTCGCCCTGCGGGCTGCCGTCGCCGAGCCGCAGCGACGCGCCCTCGCCGATCGTCGTGTCGCCGTCGTAGTTCTGCGGCGCGGTGAAGGTGACCGCGTTGCCGCGGGTGCCCGCGATCACCACGTCGCCGCGGCCCACGTCCGCCATCGTGTCGTGGTACCTGCCGCCGGAGATGGGCGCGTCCAGCGTGACCGGGCCGTTGTAGTCGAACGTCAGCACGCTGCGGGTGCCGTTCCGCTCCGCGTGCATGTTGATGTAGACGGTGTTCTCGTTGCCCGGTAGGAAGAAGCGGTTGTGCGTGCCGTCGCCCCAGATCACGGTGGCGCCCTCGATGTTGACACCGCGCTTGTTGTCGCGGTGCGGCACGGTGGCGAAGTTCCGCGACGGGTCGCTGAGCGCGGGATCGGTGTCCGACCCGTTGTCCGACCAGCTGTACACGCCCGACATCCGCACGACACCGGAGCCCCAGGTGTGGAAGTTGACGTCGTTGCCGTAGAACTGCGAGTAGAGGTCGGCGGTGTCGGTGACCTCCTCGCCGTCCGGGGCGTTGTGGATGAACGAACCCTGGGCGACCACCTTGCGCACGTTCGGCATGGCGGTGAGGTAGTGCAGGCTGCCGTAGTCCGCGCCGGTGCCGACGTAGAGCGTGCCCGAGAACGGGTGCGTGCCCGGCAGGTCGATGCCGGGCCAGGTGCCCCTCCGCTGCTTGACGAGGCCGGACCCGCTGATGACACCGAGGTTCACCCGCCGGTGCACGGCCAGGTCCAGGGTGCCGTCGACCTGGTGGTTGAGCGTGTTCAGCGACACCCCGGGCGCCTGGGTGAAGTGCCCGATGACGCCGTCGCCGCCGGATCCGCTGCCGTACTGGAGGGTCGCGCCGCGCTGCACGACCACCGCGGGCGGGTCGGGGTTCTCGATCGTGGTGACCGGGTGGTTGCCGCCCACCGTGACGACCTTCTGCCGGCGACGGTCGGCCGGGAGGGTGAAGTCGCTGTTCTTCACCAGCACCAGGGTCCCCGTGCCACTGACGGTGAAGACCCCTTCGCCGGTGATCACGCCCGTGTAGGTGGTGGTGCCGCCCGTGAGCCGCACGACCGCGTCGCCGCTCAGCGCGACGTTCCGGTTGGCTCGGATGTCGGCGGTGACGTCCCTGGTCGCGGGCTGTGCGACCGCGCCGGGCGAGCCGGTGACGACGAGGAGGGCCGCGGTCACCGCCGCGACAACCCGGCAACCACCACGCACGACCCGGACTCCACGATGTTAACGATCACATTTGGGGCGCGCCCAGTGTTCGTGGTCAGTCCGACCCTGTCAACCCGGGGGCAGCCGCGCGGCGGTGGCGGCTGTCCTCGTCCGGTGCCGGTCAGGCCTTGGCCCAGCGTTGGTTGGCGGCGCCGGTGCAGGTCGCCACGGTGACGGCGGAGCTGTTCGCGGTGCCGTTGACGGTGAGGCACAGTCCGGTTTGGACACTGGTGATCGTGCCGTTGTCGTTGGTGTTCCACTGCTGGTTGGCGCCGCCGTTGCAGTCCCAGATGCGGGTGCGCGTGCCGGGGGCGGCGTTGATCGGCGCCTCCAGGCACTTGCCCAGCACTTCCAGGGCCTTGTTGTTCTGGGTGAACCGCTGGTTGGCGTTGGTGTGGCAGTCCCAGACGATCATCTGGGCGCCGTTGGCCGAACTGGCGCCGTTGACGTCCAGGCAGCGGCTCGCCGACTCGCTGCGCAGCCGGAACGATTGCGGCGTGGGCGTCGTCTCCCCGGTGAAGAACCGCCACACCTCGCCGGGGGTCCAGCTCCGCCAGCCTTCGCCGCCGCCGTCGATGGGGCCGGGGGTGTGTCCGCCGTCGAAGGCGGCCCACACGACCGGGTACCCGGTGCGGCAGCCCGAGTAGGTGGTGGTGATGTGGGTGCGGCTGCCCGCGGCGGGCTCGGGCGCGTTCTGCGGGGTGCAGCCGTTGTTCCTGACGAACGTGTCCCGAAGTGCCCGGCCACCGCCGATGTTGTCGCTGATGCCGTGGATACCCATGTACGCGACGGGTTGAGTGCCGCCGCTGCACCCGCTGAGGCTCGCGCCGGAGTAGACCGCGACCGCGCGGAAGGTCGTGGGCCGGGAACAGGCCAGCGAGTAGCTCATGGCGCCGCCGTAGCTGAAGCCCAGGGCGAAGCGCTGTGCCGTGTCGACGCACAGGTCGTTCTCGACGCGCCTGATCATGTCGTCGACGAAGGTCACGTCCTGGCCGCCGGGGTTGGCCCAGCCGTTGCCGTTGCCTTGGGGCGCCACGAAGATCGTGCCGTTGTTGGCGCTGTCGGCCAGGCGCCGCAGGCCGTAGTACGACCAGTTGTAGCCGTCGGTGCCGCCGGAGTCGACGTCGTTGGCGGTGCCGCCGTACCAGTGGAACCCGAAGACCAGCCGGTACTGGCGGGTGTTGTCGTAGTTGGCGGGGATCCGCAGGATGAAGGTGCGGTTCTGGCCGCTGCTCTGGATCGTGTGCGTGCCGCTGGTCAGGGTCGGGCTCTTGCCGCAGCCGGGGGACGCGGCGAGCGTGCCGGTGTCCGCGGGCGTGGGTGCGGCTTGGGCCTCGGCCGCACCGACACCGGCGAGAACCAGTGCGGCGGCGGCGATCAGTGGTCGGAATCGGACGTAGTGGATCCGCAAGGGCGTTTCTCCTTCGTCGTTGAAGGCACCGGTCTTCTGGGAGCGCTCCCAGAAGGTCGAACCGGTTCGACCGTACGCGCCCTGTTGCAGATAGCGCAATGCTCCAGCCAGCGGCCGGGCGGGCGAACCGGATCCGCCCAGCCGCCGGCTGCGTCGCCTCCTACGCCGCGTCGTCGAGGCATTGCCGCTGGTCGGCGGTCAGCTCCAGGGACACGCCCGCGAACGCGTCGTCCAGCTGCTCGACCGTGCTGACGCCGACGATCGGCGTGATGTCCAGGCCACCGCCGGTCAACCAGGCCAGGACGACCTGGTTGCGGTTGGCTCCCGTCTCGGCGGCGACCTCGTCCAGCGCGGCGAGGCGGCGGAGCGTGCCGGGGTGGTCGTACTCGGCGGGCAGGGGTTTGTCCGCGCGGGTGTAGCGACCGCTCAGCAGCGGCGTGTAGGCCCACAGCGCCATGTCCGGGTGGTGCTCCAGGTAGTGGATCACCTCGTCGGAGACCTCGCCGAACCGGTGCACGACGGTGGGCCGCGTGCCGGGGCGCGGTCGCAGGTAGGTGTGGTGCTGCTGCACGGCGGTGAAGCCGGCGCGTCCGCCGGCCCGGGCGATCTGCCGTGCCCGCTCGACCTGCCACACCGGGTAGTTCGAGCCGCCGAGCCGGCCCACCGACCCCGCCGACACCAACTCGTCGAACGCGGCGACCGTCTCCTCCAACGGTGTCACCGGGTCGGGCTTGTGCGCCCAGTACAGCTCGACGTGGTCGGTGCCGAGCCGGCGCAGGCTGCCCTCGATCCCGTTCTTGACCACACCGGCCGACAGGCCCTCGGCCGTCTCCGGGAACCGCCCGGCCTCGGTCGGCTCGCAGCCCACCTTGGTGCTGATCCGCACCCGGTCCCGGACGCCCGGTCGGCGGGCCAGCCAGCGGCCGAGCACCTCCTCGCTCTGCCCGCCGAACCCGCTTTCGTGTTCCCAGAACGAGTAGCAGTTCGCGGTGTCGATCCACACGCCTCCGGCGTCCACGAAGCGGTCCAGCAGGTCGAACGAGCGCCGCTCGTCGGTGGCCGTGCCGAACAGCATCGCGCCCAGGGCCAACTTGTCCGTCATGCCCGTCACGCTATGACCGTTCGGCACGGCGGTACTGTCCAATCCCGTGGCGGTTTCCCAGACCAATTTCGCGTGGGCGACGCTGGTGGACGTCGGCGGGCGGGGACGCCTGCACGACCGGCTGGCGCACGCGCTGCGCACCGCGATCCGGGAGGGCAGGCTGGCGGAGGGTGACGCCGTGCCGCCGAGCCGGGCGCTGGCCGAGCAGCTGGGCTGCTCGCGCTGGGTCGTGACCGAGGCGTACGGGCAACTCGTCGCGGAGGGCTACCTCGCCGCCCGGGTCGGTTCGGCCACGCGGGTCTCGTGGTCGCCCGAGGCGACACCGCCCCGGCCGCGCGCACGGCGCACCCCGGCCCCGCCCCGGATCCGCTACGACCTCGCACCCGGCCTCCCGGACCTGCGCGCGTTCCCGCGCCGGCGGTGGGCGGACGCGGTCCGGTCGGTCATCGGCTCGGCCGTCCACTACGACCTCGACATCCCCGACCCGGCCGGGCACGCGGTGCTGCGGTCGACCCTCGCGCACTACCTCCGGCGCTCCCGCGGCGCGGACGCGGACGACACTTCGGTGTTCGTCTGCGCCGGCGTCACCGACGGCTTGGTCCGCACGTGCCGCGCCCTGCACGCCAGGGGGATCACGGACATCGCCGTGGAACACCCCGGGTGGCCACGGCTGCGTGACGCGGCGACGAGCGCGGGCCTGCGCCTGCACTTCGTGCCGGTCGACGACGACGGCCTCAGGGTGGAAGACCTGGCCCGCACCCCGGCGCAGGCGGTCGTCGTCGGCGCGGCACACCAGTTCCCGACCGGCACGGTGCTGTCCCCGGCGCGCCGGGCGGGTTTGGTGCGCTGGGCAAGGGAAGTAGACGGCTTCGTCGTCGAGGACGACTACGACGCCGAGTTCCGCTACGACCACCACCCGGTAGCCGTGATGCAGGGCATGGACCCCGGCCGGGTCTTCCTCCTCGGCTCGGTCAGCAAGACGCTCTCCCCGGCACTGGGCCTGGGCTGGCTGGTCGCACCCCCCAGCACCGTCCCCGCACTGCGAGCCGCGAACCCGGTGTCCGCCGCCCCACCGGTGCTGGACCAACTGGCCCTGTCCACGTTCATCGACCGCGGCTGGTACGACGCCCACCTCCGCGCCGCAAGACGCCGATTCCGCACCCGCCGCGACCTCCTGCTCACCACCCTGTCCACCGCCCTACCAGAAGCCCAAACCTCCGGCACCGCCGCCGGCCTGCACGTCCTGCTGCACCTGCCGGAGGGCACCGACACCCGGGCCACGGTCCGGGCGGCGGCTTCGGCCGGCCTGCGCTTGGCAGACTTGGACGATTACCGCGTCAGGCCCGCGCCGGACCGCGCTTTGGTCCTCGGGTACGGCAACATCGGCGACACGGAGATCCCCGCGGCCGTTGCGCTCCTACGACAGGCCCTGACCGGCTGATCACGACCGACGGTCAGAGGGGGGAGAAGTGGGTGGCGTTGCCGGTGATCGGGGTGCTCGTGATGCCGTCCACGCTGGTGGGGATGTCGCCTGCGAGGGTGATGCGGTGGAGGCGGCGGTGGGCGTTGTCGTAGTCGGCTACGCCGTAGTGTTGGGTGGCTCGGTTGTCCCAGATTGCCACGTCGCCGTCGGCCCATTGCCAGCGCACGGTGTTCTCCAGGCGGGTCACGCGGGCTTGGAGCAAGTGGTAGAGGGTGTGGGACTCCGTGGGGGTCAGGCCGACGATGCGCTTGACGAAGTGGCCCAGCAGGAGGGCTCGTTCGCCGGTTTCCGGGTGTACGCGCACCACCGGGTGCTCTGTTTCGTAGCGCTGGGACTGGAATTCGTCCCGGTACGACTCCTCCTTCACGTCCACGCCGCCGATGCGGGTCGAGTCCGCGTGGCCGGCGTAGTCGTAGACGTTGCTGTGCACCGCCCACAGCCTGTCCGCCAACGCTTTCAGGGCCGGCGGCAGCTCCTCGTACGCGCGGGCCGTGTTGGCCCACACCGTGTTTCCCCCGTAAGGCGGCAGTTCCACAGCGCGCAGGACGCTGATCGCGGGCACGCGGTCGACGAAGGTGACGTCGGTGTGCCAGCTGTTGGCCTTGCCGTAGTCGGAGTCGATGGGTAGCACGTTGGTGTGCTCGCGGCCCTTGACGGTGGGGTGGGCCAGGGTCGGCTCGCCGAGCAGTCGGGCGAAGGCGAGCTGGCCCTCGTCGTCGAGGTGTTCCTGGTCGCGGAAGAACACGACCTTGTTGGCCAGCAACGCCTCCCGGACGGCCGTCACGGTGTCGGCGGGCAGGTCGCCGCTCAGCCGGACGCCGTCGATGCGTGCGCCGATGCCCGCGCCGAGCCGGTGGATGGTGATCGTGTCGGAAAGCTGTGCGGTCATCGTCGATGTCCTTTCGTGGAAAGCGTTCGCGGATCAACGATGGCCGGCAAGCCAGAAAGCGGACAACATTGCGCGGTGGTCAATTAAGTCGTCCCAGCGGGCGGACGTGGTTGACGGCCGCCCGCCGGATCGCACCGATCCGGCACACGGGCGGTGATCGGTTCAGTACTGTCGGTTCCATGTCCGTTCTGCTCAACCAGGCCGTGGTCCGGGTCCGGGCGGCCGGCGGCGTGGTCGGTGCGGGGTTCCTGGTGGCGTCGGATGTGGCGGTCACCTGCGCGCACGTCCTGGGGGACCCGGAAACCCCGGTGCGGCTGGAGTTCCCGCTGCTGCCCGGCGCACCGGGCGGGTCGGCGCGGGTGGTCCGGTGGGAGCCGGAACTCGACGTCGCCCTGGTGCGGTTGGACGCCCCGGTCCCGGGCACCGCGCCGGCGCCGGTCGTGGACCTGGCCGACGGGTGGCACCGGGCGGTCCGGGTGTTCGGGTTCCCCAAGGACAACGACGACGGCGTGTGGCTGGCCGCGCGGTTGCTCGGGCGGACCGGCTCGGGCTGGGTGCAGCTGGAGGTGGACGCCGGCGGTCAGCGGCTGCGGCAGGGCTACAGCGGCGCGCCGGTGTGGGACGACGACGCCGGTGCGGTCGTGGGCATGGCGGTCGCGGCCCAACCCCGCGCCACCACCGCCTACTGCCTGCCCCCGGCGGCGTTCCTCGACGGCCTGCCCGACGTGGTGCCCTCGCCGTACCGGGGGTTGCGCCCCTTCGACGTGGGCGACGCGGCCGTGTTCCACGGGCGGCGGGAGGAGACCGAGCGGCTGGTCGAGCTCGTCGAACGCCGGTCCCTGGTGGCGGTGACCGGCCCGTCCGGCGTCGGCAAGTCGTCGCTGGTGCGCGCCGGCCTGCTGCCGCGGACCACCCGCCCGGTCGCGATCCTGCGGCCGGAGGAGGACCTGGGCGTGGCGGACCTGCTCGCCGCCGCGCTCCTGCCGGTGATCGCCCCGGGTCTGGACGCGGACGAGCGCCTGGCCCGGGAACGAAGGCTCGCGGGCCTGCTGGAACCCGGACGGGTGCGCGCGGCGGCCGGTGACGTGCTGCTGTTCGTGGACCAGTTCGAGGAGTTGGCCGACCTGGACCCCGGCCGGGCGCTGGAGCTGCTGCGCTGGGTCCGGGGCGTGCGCACGGTGGTGACGCTGCGGCCCGCGTCGCTGGACCGGTTGCTCGCCGCGGAGACCGGTCGGGCGCTGGCGGACGGCCTGTTCGTGCTCACGCCGATGACTCCCGACCAGTTGCGCGAGGCGATCACCGCCGCGCCCGGCGCCTGGCACGAGCCGGGCCTGGTCGACCTCGTGCTGCGGGACGCGGGCGGCGAACCCGGCGCGTTGCCGCTGGTGCAGTTCACCCTCGACCTGATGTGGGCGCGGCACCGCGGTGTGCTGACCGTCGACGGGTACCGGCGGATCGGTGGCATCGCCGGCGCGCTCTCGCGCTACGCGGACGGCGTGTGGTCCGACGAGTTCGCCGACGACGACGCGGTGCGCCGGCTGCTGGTCCGTCTGGCCCGGCCCGACGCTGACGGCAGGTTCGTCCGCCGGTCGGTGCGCGTGCGCGACCTCGACCCCGAATCGGCCGCGGTCGCCGACCGGCTGGCCCGGACCCGCCTGGTCGTGACCGGTCACACGCTCGGCGACGAACCCGTCGTGGACCTCGCCCACCAGGCGCTGATCGACCACTGGGACCGGCTGCGGGAATGGCTGGCCGACGCCCGGGACCTGCGGACGTGGCAGGAGCACGTGGACACCAGGGTCGCGCGGTGGCACGAGGCGGAACGCGACCGCGGGTGGCTGCTCGGCGGCGCCGAACTCGCCCAGGCCGACAGGTGGGACCCGGCCGAGCTGACCGCCGAGCAGCGCGAGTACCTGGCGGTGAGCCGCACCCACCGGCGGCGTTCGGTGCGACGGTTGCGGGCCACGGTCGCCGTGCTCGCCGTGCTGCTCCTGGTGGTGGCCGTGCTCACGGGTCTGGCCCAACGCCGGGGCGACGCCCTGGCCAGGCAAGCCGCACAGGCCATCGCGCGGGTGCTGGCCACCGAGTCGACGAGCAGGCAGCACAGCGCGCCCACCACCGCGCTGCAACTCGCGCTGGCCGCCCACCGCACCGACCCGGAGGGCGCGGAGGCCCGAGCCGCCCTGCTCAAGCAGTACGCCGGGCTGGCGCAGGCAGACCGGGTGTTCGCCAACCTGATCGACGAACAGCTGGAAGGCATCCAGGTGAGCGCCGACGGCGACACCGCCGCGCTGTCCGACGGCGACCTTGTGACGGTCGTGACCGGCCTGGCGCACGACGAACCCCGGCGCTGGGACCCGACCGACGTCCCGGCGAAGGCCCAGTACGCGCTGAGCCCGGACGGCCGCCGGCTGGTGGCGGGCGACGAGACCCGCCTGCTGCTGTGGGACGTGGGGCAGCGGACGGCTCCGGTCGTGCTGCGCGACGGCCCGCCCGCGGGCTCGGACCAGGTGCTGACCTTCGACACCACGGGCGGTCGGATGGTCTGGGTCGGCGGGGGACGGGTCGAGCTGTGGGACCTGGCGACGGGCAAGCAGGTGCCGCACGGCCTCGACCCGACGACCGCGACGAACGCCACGGCCGCGTGGCTGCACGGCGGCGAGGTGCTGGTGCGCAGGTCCGCGCCCCCGGCCCCGGGCGCGCCGCTCAGCACGGACCCGAACACGGAGATCTCGGTGCACGACCTGACCACGGGCGTGCAACGCGCCGTCCTGCCGAGGGGCAGCGTGGTCGCCCGGTCGGGAGCCGCTTTCTACACGTGCGACAACGATCCCGAGGTCCCGGGCGGTCAACGCCTGTCGGTGTTCGACACCGCGAACGGCGAACTCCAGCACACGACCCGGCTGACGACCTGCGTCCCGGTCAAGCTCGATGCGGGGAGCGCTTTCGTGGTCGTGCGCCCGTCCGACGCCGACGCCGCGGACTTCACCAGGCTCCGGATCGTCGACCTCGCCACCGGTGCGTCGCGCACGTTCCTCACCCCACCGCTGGCCGAGCCGGCACCGGACGACCGGGCGACGCGCACCCTCCTGGTCGGCACCTTCCGCACCGCCTCCGGTGAGCCCGGTGTGCTCGCCGCCGTCGGCCGCTCGCTGGTCCGCTACCACAACCCGCCGCCCGCACTGCCGCAGCCGAGGGCCGAGTACAGCCGGGTCACCGCCGTCCACGACAAGTGGATCGCGCGGATCGACGGCGACGCCGCCACCGTGATCGACCACCGGACCGGCGCGGAGGTGTCCCGGCTGCCGGCCTCGGCCCTGCCCGAGGGGCACTCCCTCTACGCGGTCGGGTTCGCGGGGGACTGGCTGGAGGTGACCAGCCACCGGCTCGGCGCGCGGACCGTGACGCTGTACTCCTTCCCCGAACTCGTGCCGCGCCACCGGTTCGACCTGCCGACCGCCGACATCCGCCCGGGCACGGACGCACGCTTCACCCTCATGCCCTCCACCGCCACCGTCGACGGTGACCGGCTGATCACCTTGTACCAGGGCAAGGTGGCCGCGTGGGACATCCCGAGCGGCGCGATGCTCGGTGAACCGCTGGACCTCGCCGCGAACCAGGCGGACCGCAACTGGCTGGCCGGCTACGCCCTGCCGACCGTCCGCCCGGGCCACCCGGACGAGATCGCGGTCGTGCACGGCGACGGGACGTTGCGCCTGTGGGACCTGCGAACCCGCAAGCCCCGCATCGAGATCACCACCAACCTCCGCCACGACGACATCGGCGCCATCTCCTTCGAGCCCGCGTTCTCCCCGGACGGCACCCGCCTGGCGGCCGTGACCAGGATCGGGCGCATCGACGTGTGGGACGCCGGGACCGGGGACCGCACCGACAGCATCCCGGCCACCGAGGTGCACCACGTCAGCGGCTTCACCGCAGGCGGACTGCTGATGGGCGCGGAGGACGACTACGGGTCGACCAACCGCGTCCGCTTCTGGCGTCAGCCGGGCGGTCAGGTGGCCGCTGACCTGGCGGTGCACGGGTTCTACCCGTCGGTCCACCTGCTCGACGACAAGTCGCTGGTGATCCTGGACGAGGCGAGCGCCACCACCGTGTCCCTCGACCCCGCCGCGTGGTTCGCCCACCTGTGCCGGGTGGCCGCACGCGACTTCAGCCCCGACGAACTGCTACTGCTGCCCGGAGGTGCCGACACGACCGCCCCGTGCTCCTGAACCCGATCGCCGCTCTTGCGTGCCCTCGGCACGGGAACCGACCTGGCGAAGGTCGCCGGGGACGTGCGGACGGAGGGTCAGTCGACGCGGGAGGCGTAGAAGTAGTAGCCGTTCTGCCAGGGGTATCCCATGTCGCGGTAGAAGCAGCCGGTCGTCACGTGGCCGGCTGCCTGGAAGCCCTGTTCGGAGGTCTCGCACTCCGCGTACGTCGGGTACGGACCGATCGGCGCCCACTCCTCGGCCGCCGCGACACCGGCGCCGGCCAGCGCCAAAGCCGCGGAAACCCCCAGCACGCCAAGAATTCTTCGCATGGGAGTAGCACACCGGTCGGGGAGTGGGGTGACAATCCTCTGTTGTGTGCATTCGCCCGGCGAACGGGCGCGATCCGGCCGGGCGCAGGTGCCCGGCCGGTGGTCGTCAGGGCTGTCCCTTGCGGGTGCGGCGGGGGGTGGCGGAGCGGGGTGGTGCGGCTCGCATGTGGTCGCGCACGCGGGTGAGCACGCCGCCCAGAGCGGTGACGTCGCGCGGTGTCAGCGGGTCGAGCAGGAGGCGCCGCACGACGTCGACGTGACCGGGTAGGACGCGGGCCACCAGGGCGCGGCCGGTGTCGGTGATGGTGACCACGACGCTGCGCTCGTCGTCCTTCGCGGTGGTGCGGGTGACGAGCTGCGCCTTCTCCAGCAGGCCCGCCTGGTAGGTCAGGCCGCTGCGGCTGTAGACGACGCCGTCGGCGAGTTCGGTCATCCGCCTGCTGCCACCGGGGGAGTCGGCCAGTCGCGCCAGGATCTGGAACTGCACGTAGCTGATGTCGCCGTCGGCGCGCAGGTGCTGCTCCACGGCGTGGTGCAGCAGGCTGCTGACCTCCATGAGGGCGAAGTACGTGTTCAGCTGCCCGGCGTCGAGCGGTGCGTCCTGTGTCACACCGCGCAGTCTAGTTGCTTCGAGTTCGAAGCGTGCTACGGTGGTGATGTGCTTCAGATTCGAAGCAACTGGACGGAAGGTGCACGTCGTGAAGGCGATCAAGTTCAACGAGTACGGTGACGCGGCAGTCCTGCGGCTGGTGGACGCTGACCGCCCGGTCCCCGGTCCGGGCCAAGTGCTCGTGCGGGTGGCGGGGACGTCGTTCAACCCGGTCGACGCGACCATCCGCGCCGGTCACCTGGCGCAGGTGTTCCCCCTCGACCTGCCGCACACGCCGGGGATCGACGTGTCCGGCACGGTCGCCGAGGTCGGACCGGGCGTCACGCGCTTCGAGGTCGGCGACGAGGTCGTCGGGTTCCTGCCCATGACCTCCGACGGGGCGGCGGCCGAGTACGTGGCGGCGCCGGTGGAGGTGCTGGCCGCGGCACCGCAAACCCTCGCGCTCGCCGACGCCGCCGCCCTGCCCGCCGTCGGCCTCACCGCCTGGCAGTCGGTGGTCGAGCACGCCGACCTCCGGCCCGGTCAGCGGGTCCTGGTCAACGGCGCGGGCGGCGCGGTCGGCGGCTACGCGGTTCAGCTCGCCCACCAGGCCGGCGCCACCGTCGTCGCCGTCGCCAGGCCGCGCCACGCCGAACGCCTGCGGGAGTACGGCGCGGACGAGGTCGTCGACCACGACGCCGGCCCCCTGTCCGAGCAGGTCTCCGGTCAGGTCGACGCCGTGCTGAACTTCGCGCCGGTCCCGCCGGAGGAGGTGGCGACGCTCGCTGCCCTGGTGCGCGACGGGGGCGTGCTGGTCAGCACGACCGCGCCCGGCCCGGAGGGCGACCCCCGTGGCGTCCGGTCGATCAGCGTGTTCGCCCGCGCGGACGCCGAGCAGCTCGCGGGACTGGTCGACCGGGTCGACGCGGGCAAGCTCCACGTCCACGTCGCCGAGCGGTTCGACCTGGCCGACCTGGCCGACGTCCACGCCCGCGCGGCCGAAGGCGCTCTCGCGGGCAAGACCGTCGTCCTCGTCTGAGCGCTCGCCTCAGACCGCGGCCGGTTCGCGGGCGGACAGCCAGGACTGAACGCCCATCGACATGGTGGGCACGTGTTCGCGCATCAGCTGCTGGAAGTGTGGTGCGCTCGGGCTGCGGTGGTCGACCGTGAACTCTCCTGCCAGGGAGAACCACGTGATGGGCACCGCGCCGGCCTGGACCATGCGTCGCACGGCGGTTTCGTGGGTTTCGGCGGTGATGCTGGCCGAGGCGTCGACGACCAGGTGGACGTCATAGCCCTCGCGCAGGCCGCCCAGCACTGTTTGCAGCACGCAGCCCTCGGTGGACACGCCGGCGATTGCGAGCCTGCGGCGGCCGGTGGCGCGGACGGCGGCGGCGAAGTCGTCGTCGAGGAAGGCGTTGAAGTTGCCGCCGCGTTCGACGACGGGGTGGTCGCCGAGGACTTCGCGCAGCTGCGGGTAGAGCGGGCCGGAGGGCTTGGTCGGCAGGCCGTTGGTGACCACGAGTCCGCTGCCGTAGAGCTTGGCCGTCTTGGCGAGGCCGACGACGTTGTTGAGGTGCGTGGCGGTGTCGTGGGAGCGGAGGACGTTGGCGAAGCCCACGGCGTGGTCGACCAGCACGACGGTGGTGTTCTCCGGGGTGAGCGGTTCGAGGGACATGGGAGGCGCCTCCTGCTAATGAACGCTTGGTCATTAGCGACGGTACACGCTAATGACCGGCCGTACACTAAGCGGCGTGACGCAGGAGACACCCCGCAAGCGCGTGCGCGACCCCGACGCCCACCGCGCGGCGATCCTCGACGCCGCACGCGCCGCGTTCGCCGAAGCCGGCTACGACCGGGCCACCATCCGGGACATCGCCGGCCGCGCCGGTGTCACCCACGGCTTGGTCATGCGCCACTTCGGCTCCAAGGAGCAGTTGTTCATCGCCGCCGTGCCCGGGCCGCGCGACCTCGCCGACGTCCTGCCCGGCGACCCGGACACGCTGCCCGAGCGCATCGCGGCGGCGTTCGTCGAACGGATGGAGAACGCCGACCACGCGGACCCGTTCCTCACCCTCGTGCGCAGTGCCCCGTCACCGGAGAAGGCGGTGAAGCTGTACGAGGAGATGCGCCGCGCGAGCCTGGACTTCTACCGCGAGTCGGTCGAGGGTCCGGACGCGGAGGAACGCGTCGACCTGCTCGCGGCGCAGTTGATCGGCGTCACCTTCAGCCGTTACGTCGTGCGGAGCGGCCCGCTGGCGCGCATGACGCCCGAGCGCCTGGTCGACCACCTGGCCCGGACGTTGCGCGCCGCGCTCTTCGGGTGAGCCGCGGTCGGGTCACACCACCGGGCTGAACGGAGCCCAGCGCTTGACGGCGAACTTCTCGCCGTCGCGGGTCACCTCGGCGGCGCCAGGGCCGGGGAGGTGGGCGGGCAGGACGAGGGCGTTGGTGTCGGCGGCGTGCTCGAGGATGCGGCGGCGCTGGCGGGCTGCCGCATCCTCGTCCTCGCTCAGGCACGCCTCGCAGTCCGGTTCCACGAACTGCAACGGCGTGTGCACGAGGTCGCCGATGAACAGGGCGCGTTCGCCTCCGCCGGGGCGATGGGGGAGTGCCACTCGACGACGCGGCTGATCCGCACGTCGCCCAGTTCGCGCGGGCACGCCGCACCGGGACGTGGGGCAACAGGTTCGGCTGTGCGGCGCCTACCGGCTGGACCGCGGCCAGGCACACCCGTTCCTGAAGACCCTGCCCGACGTGGTGCACCTACCCGCGTCGGCCGGGCACCGACACCTGAGGTCCGCGGTCGACCTGCTCAGCACCGACCTCGCCGCGCCACGCCCCGGTGCCGACGCCGCCCTGCCCGGCGCTGATGGACCTCCTGCTGGTGTACCTGCTGCGCGCATGGCTGGAGGACGAGTCCAACCGCCACCCCGACCGCGGCTGGCCCGCAGCCCTGACCGACCCTCTACTGGCCACCGCCCTGCACCACATCCACGACGACCCAACCCGCAGGTGGACCGTCCAGGACTTGGGTGCCGCTGTCGGAATGTCGAAAACCGCCTTCGCCCGCAGATTCACCGCCGTCGTCGGCCAGCCACCGCTCACATACCTCACGTGGTGGCGCCTGAGCACCGCCGCCCGCCTGCTCAGAGACACCGACGACCCCTTGGCCGCCATCGCCCGCCGAGTCGGCTACTCCTCGGAATTCGCCTTCTCCAACGCCTTCCGCCGCGAATTCGACACAGCCCCAGGCCGCTTCCGCCGCGACTCACGCGTGCTCACGCCCGGCGAGGTCGCCTGACCCAGTGCTCCGGCACCGAGTCCGCCCGCACCGCTCGGAGACCGCTCAGGGCTGCTTGGGTCCCAGCGGGCTGCCGTCAGCGTGACCGGCCGCTCTCCTCCTTCGGAAGTTCACTCCATCGAGGGATGGGCTTGGTCGTGATGGGGTGGGGGTGGGCGAGGACTATCCAAGGGGGGTGTTCTGTTCGGCGGGAGGCGGCCGATGTTGTTCAAGGTTCGCGACCTGATGGTTTCGTTGTTGCCTGGGGCGGTGGGGGATTGCACTGCCGATACTCGGTGCAACGGGTGTACCAACCAGTACAGCGATTGCGACGGTGGTTGTAGCAACGCGCGGTCCGACTTCAGTGCTGGTTGTCCTGAGTGGCGGTACGACCCTGCCGATCTGGAGGATCTGCGGCTCCTTGTGCGTTACGCGCAGCTCCGGATGGAAGCCGCGCAGATCGAAGCGCAGTGGGAGAAGCGGGCTGAGGAGAACCTTGACGAGACCGAGAAGCGGCTCAGCGAGGCGCTTGAAGAGACGCGGCGGGTGGGGGGAGAACTGCCCGACGAACTCGACACACCGCGTACCTCGCCGACAGCCTTCCGGGTGAAAGACCTCCTGGTGACCGTGTTGCCGGACCGCCTGGGCGACGACGCAGCGGGCAGCGGGTGTCCGGGGTGCACCTGTGTGGCGGGGTGTTCCGGGGCCACCGGGTGCACCAACGCCAGCACGCACATCGAGCAAGGGTTCCCCGAGGAAGCCGTGCTGCCCGAGTTGCGGCTCCTCCTCGCCGCGGCCACGGCCCGGCTCGACGCAGGCCCCGGACCCGTTGCGGTCGCGCCGCGGACGCGAGGCGAAGCAGACCTGCTCGCAGAAAGGTTGACGGACGCGTTGGCCGGTATCGCGCGGCGCAGGCAGGTTCGGGATGCCGGGGGAGACGGCCCGGGCCGATGAGCGGCTTGGCGGAGTTCGCGTTGTTGCGGGCCAATCCGGCCTACGAGCTCGTCGAGTACTCGCGGCTGGACGTGGGTGAGCGGGCCGGGCTCGACGGGTTGTTGCGGGACAGCTCGTTCTTCGGCGTGCTGCGGCCGATCTCCGGGACCGGCAGTGTCAAAGCGGTGTGCCAGAACACCGCCTTGCTCTGGTACGCACTGCGTGAGCCCGGACCGCCGCCGGACTACCTGTCCAGGGCGGGCGTCGGTGACGACATGCTCCGAGGCCTGGTGCGCGACGGCGTGTTGCAGTGCTGGGACGGCACCTCGTGGCGGGACGGCCCCACACCGCTGAAGGACCAGGGAAATCTCGATTCCCTCGCGCAAGGAGCGCTCGCGCACGGCGCGATGATGGTCCGCTGCGGTGAACGGGATCCCCTCACGTTGTCCCTGCGCCTCTACGCCCACCACCACGAGCCACTCACCCCACGGCGACGCAGAGCGCTTGCCACGCCGGAGGACGTGCTCCGGTACTGCGGACTCGACAACACGCCGGCCGGGTGGGAGCGCTCCGCCCCGGGTCCGACAGACCCGTGGATCAGGTGGCGGCCGGCGCGACGCGGTGGTCGGTCGCGGTGCAAGGCGTACGTCAGTCCGGATGTGGCGAGCCTGCCGGCCGTGCTGCCCGCCGCGGTCCGGCTGGCGGACCGCCTGGACGCCGCCGGGTGCAAGCTGGGCGGCACACCCAGCGGGGTCAGTCGGCCGGACCGTTTCGTCTGCTACTTCGCCGATCTCGACGCCGTCGAGGAGTTCGCCGACGCACTGCGCGTCGAGGTCGACGGCGTTCGCGGTCGTGGTGTGCCGTTGACCGCGCCGCTGGGCCCCGACAACCTCGTGTCGTGGGGGACCGACCCGGATCCGGCCCGGGTACCGGTGCCGTGGCTCGGCGGCTCGTGGCGGCGTCAGATCACCGACGTGTTGGCCACGGCCTTGGCGCACGCCGGTCCCGACCACACGGTCACCGAACTGGTCGCGATCGCCCGCGCCGGCGCGACGGAGCACGGCATCGACCCGATGACCTGGACGCCGGCCGATGCGCGCCGCTGAACGACTCGTCCTGGCCGAAGGGGTCACGATCACACCGGTCCGCGAACTCCCCGACTCGGTGCGCCAGGGCGTCGCCGCCGAGGACGGTGACCAGCTCGTCGCCCGCGCGGGCGTCCGGTCGACGTCCAGGGTGGTCTCCGCGGCGACCGCCGACCTCCTGACCGCCTTCCACGCGCCGGCGACGATCGTCGACGCCGTGCTCGACTACGCGCGCCGGACGGGGCTGGACCCGGAGACCGTGCTGGAGGCCGCCGCGCCGGTCGTGGTGAACCTGGTCAACGCGAGGCTGCTGGCCGTCGAGGGGTCGTCGGCGGTGGCCGGGCCGCAAGCCCTCCTCGATCCGGGCGACGTGATCACGGGAGAGCTGGGCGCGCGGATCAGAGAGGTCGTGCAGGTCCAGGAGGACGTCGACGTGTACCGGGCCGGTCGCGGCGGTGACGAGGTCGCCGTCAAGATCGCGCGAGGACCGGGCGTCGCCGACCGCGTCGAGCACGAGCGGCGTGTCCTGCTGCGGCTCGACGGAGTCACGGGTGTCCGGCTGGTCGACCACGGCCGGCGTGACGGGCTGCCCTGGCTGGCCGTGGGGTGGGTGACCGGTCAGAGCCTGGACCGGTTGGCGGCCGGACAGCGGTCGACGGGCCGGTACGACGAGGTCGCGCGGGTGTGCGTGCGGCTCGCGCGCGCCTACGCCGCCATGCACGGTCGGGGCGTCGTGCACGGCGATGTCCACCCACGCAACGTCATCGTCACCCCGGACGCGCGGGTGGCTGTGATCGATTACGGCTACGCGGTGGTGGACGGGCACCATGACGGTCCGCGCGCAGGGGTCGGCTATTACCTCGAACCCGAACTCGCCCGTGCACGGCTCGCGCACGAGCCCGACCCGCCGGCGACCACCGCGAGCGACCAGTACGCGCTCGCCGTCATGATCTACACCGCGCTCACCGGCGCCCACCCGCTGGACCTGCCGCTGGAGCGGGACGAGGCATTGCGGCGGATCACCACCGGCCGGCCCGCCCCGTTCCGCTGGCAAGGCGTGCCCAGCTGGGAACCGGTCGAGGCCGTGCTGCGCCGCGCCCTGGCCACCGACCCCGCGCGCCGCCACCCCACGATGTCGGCCTTCGCCGACGCCCTGTCCGACGCGTCCCGCACCACTCGCCGCCAGTCCGCCACGGCCGGTCACCCGGACCTCGACGCGTTCGTCGACCGCACCGCCGCCCGCTACACCGACGAACCGGACCGGCGGCTGATCGCGGCGGACGCGCCGGCGTGCTCGGTGTACTGGGGCGCTGCGGGAATCGCGTGGGCGCTGGTCGAGTTGTCGCGCGCGACCGGCCGCCCCGAGCTGCTCGAAGCCGCATTGCGGTGGACGGTGTTCGGCCGGAGCCGGGTCACCGCCGCCGACGCGTTCAGCGCCCCCTCGCTCGACCTCCCCACCGGGCTGGGTGGTTCACCTTCGCTGTTCCACGGCGAGATCGGGCTCGACGCGGTGCACGCGATCGCCGCCGTCGAACTCGGCCTCACCGCTGAGATAACCGGTGCTGCTGCGGCGCTCACGGCGTGCGTCGAGCGCGCCGACCGGTGTGGTGACGACCCCTCGCTCGGCCCCATCAGCCTGGTGTGGGCCGCCGCGGCCTTGCTCGACGCGGCCATCGGCGAGGTGACCGTCGACCTGTCGCCGTTGACCAGGGCCGTGGACGACCTGGTGAGCCGCACCTGGCCGGCGCTCGGCGACGCGGACGTGCAGTACCTGGGCATGGCCCACGGCTGGGCGGGTTTCTGCCACGCGACCCTGCGCTGGGCGCAGGCGGGCGGCACCGTGCCGACGGACGCGGTCGCGGACCGGCTCGCCACGGTCGCCGGGCACGCCGTCCGCCGCGACGGCGCGGCGAGCTGGCCGGTGCGACCGACCGCCGCCACCCCCGACCACTGGAGCGGCTGGTGCCACGGCACGGCCGGACACGCTCAGCTGTTCGCCCTCGCCGCACGGGTCCTCGACGACGACGGCCGGTACGCCACCCTCGCGCACGAGGCCGGCGCCCACCTGGTCAAGCACCCCCAGCGGCAGGTCGCCCACCTGTGCTGCGGGAGTGGCGGCCAGGCCGCGGTCCTGGTCGACCTCTGGGCCCTCACCGGCGACGACCGGTGGCTCGACCGGGCCGCCGGCCTCGCCGAGAGGTCCACCGCCACCGCGTTCGGCCCGGCCTCGCGCCACGGCAGCCTCTTCAAGGGCGACCTGGGCATCGCCCTCGCCGCCGCCGCGGTGACCGGCCGGACCGCGATCTTCCCGGTCGTCGGCGGGACATCCCGATGACGGCGGCGGGAACGGGCACCTGATCCCGCGCAGCTGCGGAAAAGCTGGTCCGGCTCAGCTGCGGGAACGGGCACCGGTCCCCGCTCAGCCCGGCACCACCTCGGCCGCGCGGCGCACGGCCTCCGTCCGGATCCGGCTCGCCTCGGCCAGGACCGCCCGGTCGGCCTCGGGCAGGCCCGCGACCAGCCGCTCGACGACCGTCTCGCCCAGCTGCGGCAGGCCGGCGGTCAGGGCGCAGTCCGCGTCGGCGACCGCCAGCGCCACCTCCTGCTCGCGCAGCGCGGGGGAGACGCCCTCTGCCCGGTAGCGGTCGCTCATAGCCGTGCGGGCGGCGGTCGGGGTGGGGTGGTGGTGGCCCCGTTCGGCCATGCACGTCGACCACGCGTCGAGGCCCCGGCGGTAGTCGGGGTCGGCCGGGATGCGCGGTGCCAGGGCGAGCGCGGCGTCCTGCACGGTGTAGAACGACCGCGCCGCGCGTTCCGGTGTCCCGTACAGGGCGGCGCGCGCCTCGGCCAGGCAGCCGTCGGTGGAGAAGTCGAACCTCCGCCCGCTGGGCAGGTCGATGTGCGACCGGGCGGCGTGCGTCCCCAGCAGCGCGAGTTGCTTGGCCGGGGGCTCCGGCTCGGGCACCGGGCTCGCACCCCGGTAGGCGTCGTGGAAGCCGTAGCCGATCACGGACCGCTTCTCGCGGTCCGGGTGGCGCTCGTCGTCGTGGCTGTCCACCGAGGGACCGGCGGGCGGCTCGGGTTGCTCGGGCCACCCGGCGGCGGTCATGCAGCGGCGGATCAGTTCGTCCTCGGCCGAGCGCAGCAGCCGGTCGTCGGCGGCCACCGTGCCGGTGCCCGCCACCAGGTCCAGCGCGGCCCTGTCGAGCACGACGGCCGCGGCCCCGCCCGCGGGCCGCGCCGAAGCGCAGCCCGCGAGCACGACGACCGCCGCGAGCAGGGAGACTGTCACCCGCGAGCGCGGGGACGGCGTGCGGTCGATTCCGGCCATCAGACGCAGTCCACCCACCAGTTGGAGCTGATCTTGTCGTTCCAGTCGGTGAACGGCCAGGTGATGTAGTGGTCGGTCAGGTTGATGTAACCGTTGCCGCGCAGCACTCTCAGGCCGGCGCCGCCGTACCCGGGGTGCTGCCAGACCATCGCGTTGCAGCTGCGGCCGTTGTTGATGATGCTCGACGCGCAGTCGTTCCAGTTGCCGGTGCCCTCGCACTGCGACTGCGGGAAGTCGTCCCACTCGGCGTTCGTGCCGGACAGCCTGCCCTTGGCGCCGGCCCGGTTGATGTGCACCCAGAAGCAGATGTACCCCGCGTCGCACGAGGTGTCCTGCACGCCGATCGGGTCCGCGGTGGTGTCGGGCGCGGTGTGGGAGCCGGCCGCCGGCGGCGTCGGGCCGCCCTCCGCGCTCGCCGCGGTCGCCGAGGTCAGGGTCAACGCGGTGAGCGCCGCGACCAGTGCCAGGCCGCGCAGCCACCGGCCGGGCCGGGTGGTTCGTGTGGATGTCATCGAGGTACCTCTCGCAGAACGGATCGGACCTCGACACCGTCGACCGCTGCCCTTAACGCAACCCTGCCGCACGCCTAACCGGCAGGTCCCACTCCTGAAAGCGACCCTCGACGTGCGCGCCGGGGTGCCACCGCTGCGGCCACTCGTCGGTCTCCTGCGCCTCGCGCGTTCCCAGCCGCCGGAACACCTCCTCCGCCGCCCGCCAATGGGCCGTCGCGGCGGCGGTGTCGCCCGCGCACGCGTGGACGGCCCCCAGGTCACGACGGGTGCGGGCCTGCCACAGCCCGTGGTCCAGCTCGACCCACTCCGCCAGCGCCCGCTCCAGCTCCCGCAGCGCCTCGGGCAGCCGCCCGGCGGCCAGGTGCAGTTCGCCGACCGTGCGCCGCACCAGGGCGGCACCCAGCCGGTCCCCGTGGTCGGCGCACACGCGCCGGGCGTGCAGCAGCGGCTCCAGGGCACGCTCCGGCCGGCCGGAGCGGATCCACACCTTCGCCAACGCCTGCACCGTGTAGCACGACAGCAGCCGTTCACCGGCCGCCACGGCGAGCCGGTGCGCCCGTTCGCTCCAGATCTCGGCCTCCTCCAGCTCGCCGCGCGCGCGGTGCACCAGGCCGACGCCCCGCACGGCGATCGCCTCGCCCGCGCGGTGCCCGAGGTCGCGGTAGCGCTCGACGGCCTTGCGCAGGTGTGCCAGCGCCGGCGTGTCGAGCCCGCGTTCCCGGTAGGCGTGGCCGAGGCCGTAATGGGCGCCGGCACTGCCCTCGCCGACGCCCATGCGGTCGAACTCGGCCAGGCACTGCGACAGCAGCGGAACGGATCGCGCGTGGTGGCCCAGCTCCCGGTACGCGGTGGCCAGGCCCGCCGTCACCGCCGCCGCGCCCAGCGCGTCGCCCTCCGCGCGGAACAACGCGATCCCGCGCTCGAACAGCCCCGTCGACTCGGCGAACCGGTCCTGGGCGCAGCGCAACCGGCCCAGGCTGTCCAGCGTCCCGGCCAGCACGGCCCGCTCACCCGCGCCGCTCGCCGCGGTCGACACGGCGTCGCGCACGCGTGCCCAGCCGGTGAAGTCGTTGGTCCTGGCGAACGAGGCGGACACCAGCGCGTCGGCCAGCCCCGCCGCCCGCCGCACCAGGCCACGCCGTGCCGCCGTCTCCACCAGCAGGACCAGGGTCGGCTCCTCGGCCGCCAGGTCGATCGCGACGCCCCGGCACACCGGCGGCTCGGGCGGCGCGGCGTCACGGACCTGGCACACCAGGTGCGCGCGGCCGGTGTCGTGCCTGCGCACCAGGAACTCCGCCGCGGTCAGCACCCGGTCGAGCACCGCCGTCACCTCTTCCGGTGGCTCTTCGGCGTGCGCGCGTTCGGCGGCGTAGAGCCGGACCAGGTCCGGGACCCGGTAGCGGGCGTTCACCCCGTCGCCCGTCGCGGCGTCCAGCAGCCGGGCGTCGACCAGGTGCTCGACCAGGTCGTCGGCGGTGTCGTGGTCGACGTCCAACGCGGCGGCGAGCAACCACGGCGCCAACTCGCCGACGTCCGCCGCGCCGATGGCCCGCAGCGCGCGCCGGGCGTCCTCGGGCAGGCCGCGGTAGCCGGCGTCGATGCCGGTCCGCACGCGCAGGTCGTCCACGGCCAGCTCGTCCAGGCGGCGGCGCGGGTCGGCCAGCCGCGTGACCAGCTTCGCCACCGGCCAGTGCGGCCGGGCGACCAGCCGGGCGCCCACGATCCGCAGCGCCAGCGGCAGGCCCGCGCACAACGACACCAGCCTGGCCGCCGCCTCCGGCTCCCCGCGCAGCCGGTCGCGGCCCACCACCCGTTCCAGCAGCCGGTCGGCGTCCTGATCGCCCATCAACCGCAGCTCGACCCGGAGCGCCCCGGGCAGTGCCGTGAGCCGGGCGCGTGTCGACACCAGCAGCGCGCAGCCGGGTCCGCTGGGCAGCAGGGGCCGGACCTGGTCGGCGCTCGCGGCGTCGTCCAGCACCACCAGCACCCGTTTGTCGTGCGTCACGGCCCGGTAGCGCGCCAGGTCGGTGTCGAACCCGGCGCCGGACGGCGGGTCGAGCGCACACAGCGCCCGGCTCAGCGCTTCGGCGGGCGGCATCGGCGTGGGCGTCCCACCGAGGTTCAAGAACAGCACGCCGTCCGGGAAGTCGGTGCGCACCAGGTGCGCCAGGTGCACGACGAACGCCGTCTTGCCGACACCGGCCTGCCCGGACACCACCACCAGGGGCGTCCGGTCCCGCAGCCACGTCCTCGCCTCGGACAGCGCCTCGGCACCGCCGGTGTAGTCGGGCAGATCGGGCGGCAGTTGGCACACCGGGACCGGCCGCGGGGGTGTCTCGTCCGCCTCCTCGCGCAGCAACCCCGCGTGCAGTCGGCGCAACTCCGGACCCGGCTCGACACCCAGCTCGTCGGCGATCCGGGCACGAGCCCGCGCGTAGTGGCTCAACGCCTCCGCGGGCCGCCCGCACCGGGCCAGCGCCGTCATCAGCACGCCCACCGGCCGTTCCATCAGCGGGTACTGGCCGACCAGGTCCACCAGCGGGCCGACGGCCGCTTCCGGCGCGCCCGCGTCGACCTGCGCCTGCGCCCACCCGACCAGCGCGTCGGCGTGGCCGCGCTGCCAGGTCTCGCGCACCCGGTCCGCCCAGTCCCCGGCCACGTCGGCCAACGGCGTGCCCCGCCACAGGCTCAGCGCCCGGTCGAACAGCTCCGCGCGCCCGGCGGCGGGCAGGTCGGCGGCCTCCGCGCGCCGCAGCAGCGCCCGGAACCGCAGGGCGTCGACGTTGTCCGGCTCGATGCCCAGCACGTAACCGCCGGACCGGCGCGACAACGTGACCGTCGGCCCCAACATCCGCCGCAACCGCGTGATGTGCACGTACAGCGACTCGCGTGCACGGACGGGCGGTTCTTCACCCCACACCCGGTGGAGCAGCGTCTCGACGCCGACCGGCTGCCCGGCCTCCACCGCCAACGCGGCCAGCACGGCCCCCTGCCGCGGCTGCACCGCCACCACCTCCCGACCGGCCCCCCACACCTCGACCGAGCCGAGCAGCCTGACTTCCATCGCAACCCCCCGCTGCGCCACAGCTCCCCCACGCAGCGCCGTTAAGGATTTCGCAATGCCCGGCGGCTGCCGGGCGACGGTGGGCTCATCGGTCGTCCTTCCGATCGAGCGGGTCTTCGTTTCGCGAGGAACGTTCGGCCCGAGGGCTGAAACTTCGCTGAAAGCCGGCGGAGGCGACTCGACCGCGGGGAAGGGCGCCGCTCCGGCGACCGTCCACTGTGGACTGGCGCGGCACCGGGAATCGCGGTCTCGACCGGTGGGCGGCTCTCGGTATCCGCAGCGAGTACCCGGCGACTGAGCGTGGTCGCTATATTGCCGTCGTGACTGAGAGCGAGGGGAGGCTGGTCGCTGGGCGTTATCGCCTGCGCCAGTCGCTCGGTCGGGGTGGGATGGGCGTCGTCTGGCAGGCGCACGACGAGTTCCTCGACAGAGAGGTGGCGATCAAGGAGATCGTGCCGCCGCGGGGACGGGAGATCCGGGACGACGACCCGGAGGTGCGGCGCGCGTTGCGCGAGGCCAGAGCCGCCGCGAAGCTGAGCAAGCACCCCCGGATCATCACGGTCCACGACGTCGTGACCGACGGTGGCGGGCTGCCGTTGATCATCATGGAGCTCCTGCACGGGCGTCCGCTGAGCGACGTGCTGGCGGCCGAGGGTCCGATGCCGGTGGACCGGGTCGCGCGGCTCGGGGCCCAGATCCTCGACGCCCTCGACTACGCCCACGGCAACGGCGTGCTGCACCGGGACGTCAAACCGGGCAACGTCATGATCGTCGACGACCACGTCGTGCTCACCGACTTCGGCATCGCGCTGATCGACGGCGACTCGGTGCTCACCGCGACCGGGCAGCTCCCCGGGGTGCCGGAGTACATCTCGCCGGAGCGGATCCGGGGCGAGGAGGCGCAGGCGGCGGCCGACCTGTGGTCGGTCGGGATCATGCTCTACGGCATGGTCGTCGGCCGGACACCGTTCTCGCGCGGCGACGTGCAGGCCACGCTGGGCGCGGTGTTGTCCTGGGAGCCGGCCCCGGACCCGAAGGTCGGCCGGTTGGCGCCGGTGATCGACGGGCTGCTGCGCAAGAAGCCCGCCGAGCGCATGACGGCCAGGGACGCGATCGAGAAGCTGACCGAGATCGCGGCCGTGCCGAGCGCGGGACCGCCGGGGAGCCGGGTCCGGCTGGATTTCCCGACCACGGTGGTCGACCCGGCCGGTGAGCAGACCGTCGTGCACGGGACCGTGCCCAACACCCGCACCGGGGTCCCGCCGTGGCACACGCCGGGACTGGTCGCGCCCGACGCCCCCACACTGCCCCCGACCTCGCCCGTCAAGCCGAGGTCGTCACGTGTGCCGCTGCTGGTGGTCGCCGGCGTGGCCGTGGCCGTGGTGGTCGCGGTGGTCCTGGCGAACGCCCCTTGGGGAGGCCAGGGCACCGCGTCGCCGACGACGACCACCTCGACCGGGGCGAGCACGACCGGCCCGACGCCCGGCAAGCTCAAGAACTACCAGGAACGCCTGGGCTTCGAGATCGGCATCCCACCCGACTGGCAGCGCACCTCCACGATCGACGGCCCGCTCAGCGCCGTCGCGTGGGAGGGCAAGCGGACAGACCCGAAGTTCGGCGCCCTGAAGGTCGAGGTGCAGCGCAACAGCGGCAAGCCGGGCGTGGCGGCGATCGACGTGCTGACGGCCGAACACACCGACCTGAGCAGCAAGCAGAACTCGGACTACCACAAGATCGAGCTGTCCGGCGGCGCGTCGACGGCGGACTTCGAGTGCACCTACCGAACCGGCACCGCGCACTACCGCACGCGCACGAGGGCCGTGGTGTCCGGGGCGCTGTACAAGCTGACGTTCTCCCTGTACGCAACCGACCAGGAGACACTGGCACGGCAGTGGGCGGCGGCCGAACCGCTGATCGCGGGCATCCGGGACAGCTGGAAGCTGGTTTAGACGAGTAACGCGCAAGTCGGGAGGGCGCGCGCTTTTCGAAGTAGCTCGCGCAGCAGACCTCCCGACTTGGGCTTCTTCCGTCATCCCCGTATGGCCTGCCCGAAGGGCTAC